>NZ_JBDJPF010000016.1:0-105792 GCF_054957865.1 Streptomyces xingningensis | reverse complement strand
CCGTGGTTCGCCGCGTCGGTCAGGAGCCGTTGGGGAGTTCCACGTTCGCCCCCAGGCTCCGCAGCTTCTGCATGCTGTGTCTTCCCGGGGGATGACCCCCGGACCCCCAGCCGGGGCGTCGCCGTGGTTCGCCGCGTCGGTCAGGAGCCGTTGGGGAGTTCCACGTTCGCCCCCAGGCTCCGCAGCTTCTGCATGAAGTTCTCGTAGCCCCGGTTGATCAGGTCGATGCCGTGCACCCGGGACGTGCCCTGGGCCGCCAGGGCCGCGATCAGGTAGGAGAAGCCACCGCGCAGGTCCGGGATGACCAGATCCGCGCCCTGCAGCTTGGTGGGGCCGGAGACGACCGCCGAGTGCAGGAAGTTGCGCTGGCCGAAGCGGCACGCGGAGCCGCCCAGGCACTCGCGGTAGAGCTGGATGTGCGCACCCATCTGGTTGAGCGCGGAGGTGAAGCCGAGGCGGGACTCATAGACCGTCTCGTGGACGATCGACAGGCCCGACGCCTGCGTCAGGGCGACCACCAGCGGCTGCTGCCAGTCCGTCTGGAAGCCGGGGTGGACGTCCGTCTCCAGCGCTATGGCGTTGAGCTCGCCGCCCGGGTGCCAGAAGCGGATGCCCTCGTCGGCGACCTCGAACGCGCCACCGACCTTGCGGTAGGTGTTGAGGAACGTCATCATCTCGCGCTGGCTGGCGCCGCGTACGTAGATGCTGCCCTCGGTGGCCAGCGCCGCGCTCGCCCAGGAGGCCGACTCCAGCCGGTCCGGCAGGGCGCGGTGGTTGTAGCCGCCGAGTGCGTCCACACCGGTGATGCGGATGGTGCGGTCGGTGTCCATGGAGATGATCGCGCCCATCTTCTGCAGCACGCAGATGAGGTCCTCGATCTCCGGCTCCACGGCCGCGTTGGACAGCACCGTGACGCCCTCCGCCAGCACCGCGGTCAGCAGCACCTGCTCGGTCGCGCCGACCGACGGATAGGGCAGCTGGATCTTGGTGCCGCGCAGCCGCTGCGGAGCCTCCAGGTACTGGCCGTCCGCCCGCTTCTCGATCGTCGCACCGAACTGGCGCAGCACCTCGAAGTGGAAGTCGATCGGCCGTCCGCCGATGTCACAGCCGCCCAGGCCCGGGATGAAGGCGTGGCCCAGCCGGTGCAGCAGCGGCCCGCAGAAGAGGATCGGGATGCGCGAGGAGCCGGCGTGCGCATCGATGTCGGCGACATTGGCGCTCTCCACATGCGAGGGGTCGAGCACCAGCTCGCCCGGCTCGTCACCGGGGCGCACCGTCACGCCGTGCAGCTGCAGCAGCCCGCGCACCACGCGGACGTCCCGGATGTCGGGCACATTGCGCAGTCTGCTGGGACCGCTGCCGAGCAGCGCGGCGACCATGGCCTTCGGCACAAGGTTCTTCGCGCCGCGGACACGGATCTCGCCCTCGAGCGGGGTACCGCCGTGGACAAGCAGGACATCGTCAGGGCCGGTCATGGATCTCGCGTTCCTGGAGTTGGGCAGGGGGCAAGAAGAAAGGGTAATCCGACCGGAGGACCCCCAGGCCGCCCCGAGGGGGCTGTTGGCACGTCATGGCTTTGTCACAACACGCTCCGTTGACGGAGCGGTCGCTACCGGTTATCGGCGGGCTGCTGTTGTGCGCCCCGGTCGCTTCCGCCGGTTGTGGTCTTCCACTCCCCGCCCGGCCCGGAAATGCGGGATCATGTCGCCATGACCGAGGTGTCATCGCTCACCGGACGGCTGCTCGTCGCGACACCGGCGCTGGCGGACCCGAACTTCGACCGCGCGGTGGTGCTGCTGCTCGACCACGACGAGGAGGGCTCCCTCGGCGTGGTCCTCAACCGTCCGACGCCGGTCGGCGTCGGCGACGTCCTCGAGCCCTGGGCCGCACTTGCGGGCGAGCCGGGTGTGGTCTTCCAGGGCGGCCCCGTCTCGCTGGACTCGGCGCTCGGCGTGGCCGTGGTGCCGGGCGAGACCCATGAGCAGGACGGCTCGGCCGGGAGTCCGGAGAGCGACCCCTCCCCGGACTCCCGGCCGAGCCGGGCGGACCCCATCGGCTGGCGCCGGGTGCACGGCGCGATCGGGCTGGTGGACCTGGAGGCCCCGCCCGAGCTGCTCGGCACCGCCGTCGGCTCGCTGCGGATCTTCGCCGGCTATGCGGGCTGGGGCCCTGGCCAGCTGGAGGACGAGCTGGTCGAGGGCGCCTGGTATGTGGTCGAGTCCGAGCCCGGCGACGTCTCCTCCCCGGACCCTTCGCAGCTGTGGCGGGCGGTGCTGCGCCGCCAGCGCAATGAACTCGCCATGGTCGCCACCTATCCGGACGACCCCAGCCTCAACTGACACCCCCAGCCTCAACTGACACCCCCGCCCGGTCCGTCAGGCCCAGCAGCCGGTCCGCCAGCGGATGCGCGCCGCGCGCCGGGACCGCCAGGCGCACCGGCACGGCCGGGGCGTTCTTCAGGCGGATGAACCGCACGGCCGGATGGGTGTAGCGCTCGGCGGCCGACTCGGGGGCCACTCCGACGCCGTGGTCGGCGGCCACCGACTCGACCCACTCGTCGAAGTTGTCGGCGGTGCAGGCCACCCGCGGTCGGGCGTGCTCCGGCCACAGCCGCTCGGTGGTCGTCCCGCTGACCGTATTGACCACCAGCGGCAGCTCCGCCAGCTCCGCCCAGTCCAGCACCCGGCGGCGGGCGAGCGGGGAGGACCGGGCGACGGCCGCCACCCGGTCCTCGTGGAACAGCACCCGGCTGCGCATCCCGGTCGGCTCGGCGCCGCGCAGCACGGCCGCGTCCGTCTCCCCGCTGTCCAGCCCGGCGAGCGTCGCGTCCCGGCGCACCAGCCGCACGCTCGCGCCGGTGGCCTGCCGGAACTCCTCCACCAGCCGGGCGGCCCGCCCGGGCAGCAGCCAGGTGAAGCCCAGCCGCAGCACCGAGCCCCGGCAGGGGGCGCGCAGCGCGTCGTCCAGGCGCGGGACGAGCCCCGTGAGCTCCTCGTATAGGCGCTGCCCCGCCGGGGTGGGCGTGACGCTGCGGGTGGTGCGCTCCAGCAGCCGGGCGCCGAGCGCTGTCTCCAGGGACCGCACCGTGCGGGTCAGCGTGGGCTGTCCGGTGCCCAGCCGGGCGGCCGCATAGGTGAAGCTGTGCTCCTCGACCACAGCCATGAAGCCGCGCAATTGCCGGAGTTCCACGGCGCTTGGATCACTCATGCGTACCAAGCATAAATGGCGCCTCAAGGGCATTTCCCTGCCCCCGTGGCCGCTGCCTAGCCTCCCCGTCACAGCAGTGCTTGCACAGGAAGCAGTGCTCGCATAAGAGAGCGGAGGCACAACCGTGCGCAGGATTCTGCCCCTTGCCCTGGGGGCGTTCAGCCTCGGCCTGGACGCCTATGTCATGGCCGGGCTGCTGCCCGACATCGCCGACGACACCGCGACGACGGTCGCGCTCGCCGGACAGCTGGTGACCGTCTTCACCCTCGCCTACGCCATCTCCGCGCCCCTGTTCGCCGGCCTCCTCTCCGGGCGGTGGCCGCGCGCCACCCTGCTCGGCGCCCTGGCCGTCTTCACCGTCGCCAATGGGCTCACCGCCCTCGCGCCCACCTTCGTCCTGCTCCTGGTGGCCCGGGTGGTGGCCGGCGCGGGCGCGGGGCTCTACTCCGCGCTGTCCACGGCCGCCGCCTCCGCGCTGGTGCCGCCGGAGCGGCGCGGCCGGGCGCTGGCCCTGGTCATGGGCGGGATGAGCACCGGCACGGTGCTCGGCGTCCCGCTCGGTGTGCTGCTGGCCGAGCACACCGGCTGGCGGGCCACGCTCTGGCTGGTCACCGCCCTGGGCGCGGTGGCGCTCGGCGGCCTGCTCCTGCTGCCGCCACTGCCCCCGAGCCCCCAGGTGCCGGCCCGCGAGCGGCTCGCCGCCATCGCCGACCGCACCGTCGCCCCGGTGGTCGGCGTCTCCTTCCTCGCCGCCGTGGCCAGTCTGGGCCTCTACACCTATCTGGCACCGGTCCTGGAGCGGGCGGGCGATGTGCGGGGGATCACGCCCTATCTGTGGGCCTGGGGCCTCGGCGGGGTGCTCGGCAGCGTGCTGGTCGGCCCGCTGGTGGACCGGACCGGCCGGGTGCGCGCCCTGGTCGGCACGGTGCTCGCGCTGATCGTGGCCGCCGAGGCGCTGCTGCCGGTGCTCGCCCCGGTGCCGCTCGCCGCCGGGCCGGCGCTGGTGGTGTGGGGCGCCGGGGGCTGGGCCCTGCAGGTCCCCCAGCAGCACCGGCTGCTCGAGCTGCGCCCCGGCCGGGGGCCGGTGGTGCTGGCGCTGAACAACTCCGCCCTCTACCTCGGCAGCGCCGTCGGCACCGCCTTCGGCGGCCTCGCCCTCTCCTCCGGTCTGAGCCCGGCCACGCTGCCCTGGGCGGCCGCCGCGGTCGCGGCCCTCGGCCTGCTGACGCATGCCCTGGCGAAGGGGCGCGCGGCAACCCGCCCCGAGCCTCGGCCGACCGTGCCGGTGCCCAGTACCCTTGGGGACCATGAGCACTCTTGAGCCCGAGCGCGGGGCAGGGACCGGCACCCTCGTAGAGCCGACGCCGCAGGTGTCGCACGGCGACGGCGACCACGAGCGCTATGCCCATTACGTTCAGAAGGACAAGATCATGGAGAGCGCGCTCTCCGGTTCCCCGGTCGTCGCCCTGTGCGGCAAGGTCTGGGTCCCGGGGCGCGACCCCAAGAAGTATCCGGTCTGTCCGATGTGCAAGGAGATCTTCGACGGCATGGGAGCCGGCGGAGACGACAAGGGCGGCAAGGGCGGCGACAAGAAGTAGCCCTTGGGCGGCCGCCCTCCCGCGTGGTGAACGGCTTCCCGGCGCAGCGATGCGTCCGGGGGGCCGTTTTCCATTGCACGGGGTGCTTCTGGGGATCACGTTGTGGTTGAGGTGTGGGCGAGAAGCCTTGTCGGCGCGGTCGACCACGCCTAGCCTCCTCTTCAAGTTGCGTGCTGAGAAACGCTCGTTGCGTATCCTGCAATGCTTGTCGGGAGGGATCACCCATGGCGCCGTCCGCCCGAAGAACCGTCGTGTCCCTGGCAGCCCTGCTCGCGCTCGCCGCGTGCGCGCCCTCCACCTCCGTGATCACCGGAGGGGACGAGAAGAGCGGCACCCTGCGGGTGTGGCTCTTCCGGGAGGTCGACAACAAACCGAAGGAGTCGGTGGTCACCGAGGCCGTGGACACCTTCGCCAAGGACCACCGGGGGGTGCGGGTCCAGGTCACCTACATCCCCGTGGACACCCGGGCGCAGAAGATCAAGGCGGCCTTCAACGACCCCGGGAGCGCCCCGGACCTCATCGAGTACGGCAACACCGACACGGCCGGCTATGTGCGGGACGGCGGACTGGCCGACGTCACCTCGGACCTCGCCGCCTGGGCGGACGCCAAGGACCTCGACCCGGCGGCCAAGCGGTCCGTGAGCGTGGACGGCAAGCTCTACGGCGCACCGCTGTTCGTGGGCGTCCGGGCGCTGTACTACCGCACCGACGTCTTCCGTGAGCTCGGCCTCCAACCACCGCGCACCCTGGACGAATTGGCCGCCACGGCCAAGCGCGTGCACAAAGAACGGCCACAGCTGTACGGGCTGGCGGTCGGCGGCGCCTACACCTATGGCGCCATGCCGTTCGTCTGGGCGCACGGCGGCGAGCTGGCGGAGCGCAAGGGCCGCTCCTATGTCCCGGCGATCGACGGCGAGGCGGCCAGAAAGGGCGTCAAGGCATACACCGACCTCTTTGAGGACGACAACTGCCCGGCGAGCAAGTGCGCCCGGATGGGCGGCAACGACACGGTGCAGGCGTTTGCTTCGGGCAAGGCGGCCATGGCGATCGGTGGCGACTTCAGCCATCAGGCCATGGAGAACGGCAAGGTCAAGGGAGCCTACGGAGTGGTGCCACTGCCCGGCGTCAAGGACGGGGAGATCGCCCCGGCATTCGCGGGCGGGAACAACATTGGTGTGCTGAAGGGCAGTTCACATCGCACCCTGGCCGTGGAACTGATGAAGGCCCTCACCGGCAAGCGCACCCAGGCCCGGCTCTTCGACGCCATGGGCTTCCTGCCGGTCTTCGGCGACGTACGACGGGAGGCGGCACGCAGGCAGCCCTTCGTCGAGCCGTTCGTCCGCACCCTCGCGGCGGGGGCCAAGTCCGTACCCATATCGCCCGGTTGGGCGGCCATCGACGCCGGGCAGGTGCTGCCGACGATGTTTCAGGAGATCGTCAGCGGCCGCAAGGACGTGGACGCGGCCACCGAGAGCGCGGCCCGCAAAATGAACGAGGCGTTCCGGCGGTGACGATGAAGACGGTGACGGCGAAGGCGGGGACGCCGAAGGCGGTGACGGCGAAAACGCTCAACCGGCCCTGGACCCCATGGCTCTACCTCGCCCCCGCCCTGGTGGTCCTCGGCGGACTGCTGATCTACCCCATCTACCAGTTGGGGCTGATCTCCTTCCTCGAATACACCCAGGCACAGGTCAGCGGCGGCGAACCCACCAGCTTCCAGGGACTGGCCAACTACCGGGAACTCTTCGGCGACGGCCAGTTCTGGCAGGTCCTCATCGCCACCCTGGTCTTCGCCGCCGCCTGTGTCCTGGCCACCCTGGGGGTCGGCTGCGCCTTCGCCGTGCTGCTCACCCGGGTACGGGCGCTGCCGCGGCTGGCGTTGATGCTGGCCGCGCTCGGAGCCTGGGCCACCCCCGCGATCACCGGATCGACCATCTGGCTCTTCCTCTTCGACCCCGACTTCGGGCCGGTCGACAAGGTGCTGACCTGGTTCGGCCTCACCGGCTTCGACGGCTACTCCTGGACCTACGACCGCTACAGCGCCTTCGCGCTGGTGCTGCTCGAGGTCGTCTGGTGCTCCTTCCCCCTGGTGATGGTCACCGTCTACGCGGGCATCCGGGCCATCCCCGGCGAGGTGCTGGAGGCGGCCGCCCTGGACGGGGCCTCGCAGTGGCGGATCTGGCGGAACGTCATGGCGCCCATGCTGCGGCCGATCCTGGTGGTGGTCACCATCCAGTCGGTCATCTGGGACTTCAAGGTGTTCACCCAGATCTATGTGATGACCAATGGCGGTGGCATCGCCGGACAGAACCTGACCCTCAACGTCTATGCCTACCAAAAGGCGTTCGCCTCCTCGCAGTACAGCCTCGGCTCGGCGATCGGCGTGGTGATGCTGCTGATCCTGCTGGCCGTCACACTCGGCTATCTGCGGCTGCTGCGACGCCAGGGGGAGGAGATATGAGCGCCCGTCGAAAGCACGGCGTCCGCCGCCCCTGGCGGCCGGCCGCCGAGGCGGTGGCCCTGCTGGCCGCCGTGGTGGTCGCCTTCCCGCTGTATTGGATGGTGCTCTCCGCCTTCAAACCGGCCGGCGAGGTGCAGTCGGACCGGCCGCGGCCCTGGACCGCGCACCCCTCCCTGGACTCCTTCCGGCGTGTCTTCGACCAGCAGGACTTCGGCCGGTACTTCCTCAACAGCCTGCTGGTGGCGGGAGTTGTGGTGGTCGCCTCCGCACTGATCGCCTTCCTCGCGGCCACCGCCGTGACCCGCTTCCGGTTCCGCTTCCGCACCACCCTGCTCATCATGTTCCTGGTGGCCCAGATGGTGCCGGTCGAGGCGCTGACCATCCCGCTGTTCTTCCTGCTGCGGGACCTGGGCGAGACCGTGCCGGGCGTGGGCCTCAACACCCTCGGCTCACTGATCCTGCCGCACCTCGCCTTCTCCCTGCCCTTCGCGATCTGGATGCTGCGCGGATTCGTCAAGGCCGTGCCGGAGGCCCTGGAGGAGGCCGCCCTGCTGGACGGCGCGAGCCGCAGCCGCTTCCTGTGGCAGATCCTCTTCCCGCTGGTCTTCCCGGGGCTGGTGGCGACCAGCGTCTTCTCCTTCATCTCCACCTGGAACGACTTCCTGTTCGCCAAGTCCTTCATCATCAGCGCGACCGAGAACTCCACGCTGCCGATGGCCCTGCTGGTCTTCTTCAAGGACGAGGGCAACGACTGGGGCGGCATCATGGCGGCATCGACCATCATGACGATCCCGGTGCTGGTCTTCTTCGTACTCGTACAGCGCAGGCTCGTCTCGGGCCTGGGCGGAGCGGTGAAGGACTGATGGACATGGCCGGCTTGATTCCCCTTCCCCGCACCATCGACGGACCGATGCGCCATGCGTTCGCCCCCGACGAGCGGACGGCGCTGGTGACCGGCCCCGGCACCGAGAGCATCGCCCGGTGGCTGCGCAACACCGTGGGCACGGCGCTGGGATGGCCACTGCCGCCCGGCGCCGAGGACACGAAGGCCGAGGGCACCGAGAACGCAATCGCGCTGCGCCTGGACGACACCCTGGAACCCGAGGGCTACCGGCTGACGGTCACCCCCGGCCGGGGCGTCGAGATCGTGGGCGGCAGCGCCGCCGGGGTCTTCTGGGGAGCCCAGACGCTGCGCCAACTGCTCGGCCCCGACGCCTTTCGCCGGGCCTGCGTCGAGCCGGGCCGCTTCCGCGGCATCCCGATGCAGACCATCCAGGACGGCCCCCGCTTCCGCTGGCGCGGCGTACTCCTCGATGTGGCACGGCACTTCATGCCCAAGGACGGCGTGCTGCGCTACCTCGACCTGCTCGCCGCGCACAAGCTGAACGTCCTGCACCTGCACCTCACCGACGACCAGGGCTGGCGCATCGAGATCGAGCGCTATCCCCGGCTCACCGAGGTCGGCGCCTGGCGGGCGCGCAGCAAACTCGGCCACCGCGCCTCGCCGCTGTGGGACCAGCGCCCGCACGGCGGTTACTACACCCGGGACGATATTCGCGAGATCGTCGCATACGCGGCCGAGCGGCACATCACCGTGGTGCCCGAGATCGACCTGCCCGGCCACTCGCAGGCCGCCATCGCGGCATACCCCGAACTGGGCAACACCGACGTCATCGACACCGCCTCCCTCACGGTCTGGGACACCTGGGGCATCAACCCGAACGTACTCGCCCCCACTGACAACACCCTCGCCTTCTACGAGAACGTGCTGACCGAGGTCCTCGATCTCTTCCCCTCGCCCTTCGTCCACATCGGCGGCGACGAGTGCCCCAAGGACCAGTGGAAGGCCTCCCCGGCGGCCCGGGCGAGGATGGCGGCCCAGGGGCTGGCCGACGAGGACGAGCTGCAGAGCTGGTTCATCCGCCACTTCGACCGCTGGCTCGCCGGGCGGGGACGCCGCCTGGTCGGCTGGGACGAGATCCTGGAAGGCGGCCTGGCGGAGGGGGCCACCGTCTCTTCCTGGCGCGGCTACGCGGGCGGCATCGCCGCCGCCCGGGCCGGACACGACGTCATCATGTGCCCGGAACAACAGGTTTACCTCGACCACCGCCAGGCGCCGGGACCGGACGAACCCACGCCCATCGGCTATGTAAGGACACTGGAGGACGTCTACCGCTTTGAACCCGTGCCACCCGGCCTCACCCCCGACCAGGCCGCACACATCCTCGGCGCCCAGGCCAACCTCTGGACCGAGGTCATGGAGACCCAACAGCGCGTCGACTACCAGGCATTCCCCCGTCTGGCCGCCTTCGCCGAGGTCGTCTGGTCCGCGCTCCCCGCACCCGCCGAACGCGACCACGCCGCGTTCGAACAGCGGATGACCGCCCACTACCGTCGACTGGACGCCCTGGGCGTGGACTACCGCCCGCCCGGCGGCCCCCGGCCCTGGCAGCGCCGGCCCGGCCTGCTCGGACGCCCGATCGAGGGCCCGCCCCCGATCGTGTGAGCCACGCCGGAAGGTGACGGCCCGTACGGCACGCCCCTGGCACGGTGGACCTCCACACACCGCCGTAAGTCGTACAAGGAACCCCCAACGATGGCAATACGCCCCACAGCGGAGAAGGCGCCGGAACCCGGACCGCCGCCCCGGCCGGGGACGAAGCCGGGGTCTCCGCCCGGTCGTGGCCCCGGAAACCGCCCGGGAGTGGCCGGGCGGGGACCGGCGGTTCGCGGACCCTCGCGACGGCGGAGACCGAAGATGTGCCAGAGTTGCCACGTCCGGGCCGTCAGCACGTACCGTACGGCGAGGACCTGGCGGAACAGCCGGGACCACCGGGGAAGGGGCAGCTGGGTTGACCACGCACGCACCGCAGGCGGCGCACACCGTGACGTTGCCGGGCTCGCTCGACGAGGCCGTGGCGGCGCTGGCCGCCATGCCCGCGGCGGTGCCCGTCGCGGGCGGCACGGACCTGATGGCAGCCGTCAACTCGGGACTGCTGCGGCCCGCCGCCCTCGTCGGCCTCGGCCGCATCAGCGAGATCCGCGGCTGGCAGTACCAGGACGGGCACGCCCTGCTCGGCGCCGGACTCACCCACGCCCGCATGGGACGGCCCGACTTCGCCGCCCTCATCCCGGCCCTCGCCACCGCCGCCCGCGCCGCCGGACCACCGCAGATCCGCAACGCGGGCACCCTCGGCGGCAACATCGTCTCCGCCGCGCCCACCGGCGACGCACTGCCGGTGCTCGCCGCCCTCGAGGCCTCCCTGGTCATCGCGGGCCCCGGCGGCGCCCGCCGGGAGATCCCGGTGGGGCGGCTGCTGGCCGGCGTCGAGATGCTGAGCCCCGGCGAACTCATCGGCCATGTGCGCGTCCCCCTGCTGCACGCCCCGCAGACCTTCCTCAAGGCCACCAGCCGCACCGGCCCCAGCCGCGCCACCGCCTCGGTGGCGGTGGTCCTCGACCCGGCCCGGCGCATGGTGCGCTGCGCGGTCGGCGCGGTCGCGCCCATGCCGCTGCGGCCGTACGACGCCGAGCACTGGGTCGCCTCGCTCATCGACTGGGACGGCGACCGCACCCTCGCCCCCGAGGCGTGCGCCGCCTTCGGTGACTACGTCGCGGCCGCCTGCATCCCCGACCCCGCGCCCTCCCAGGACGGCAGCGAGCCCGATACCCTGCCGCCGGCCGTACTGCATCTCCGGCGTACGGTGGCGACTCTGGCCCGCCGAGCACTGGGGAGGGCACTCGCGTGAGTGACGATCAGAAACGACAGAACCGGGCGCCCCAGGAAGGCGGCTGGCAGCCGATTCCGCGCGGCGCGGAGTACGACGCGGACGGCACCGCCTTTGTGCAGCTCCCGCCCGAGCTGCTCGCCCAGCCGGGCGCGCCCGGCGGCTGGGCCCCGCTGGCGGCCCCCGGCACGGGCTACACCCCGCCCGCGGCCACCGCCTGGCAGCAGACTCCCCAGCAGCCGAACCACCCCAACCCGCCCGAGCCGGCCCGCGATCCGGCCACCCCGCCCGGCGACTGGACGGCCCCCTACGCCACCGACCCGGCGCCCGAGTGGGCCGCCGTGCCCACCGACACCTACGACCCGGCGCACGGCCACGCCCCCGACGGCGCCGTCGGCACCGACCCGCACACCACCGCGCAGTGGTCCTTCACCACGGCCCCCGCCTCCGTCGACGGCCCGGCCGACCGGTGGAGCATCCCCGCCGCCGGGGACGATCCGGTCGACGAGTCCGGCGAGTACCCCCTGCGCACCCACGCCGACCCCGCCGCCGACCCCGCCACCGACCCCCAGGCGACCGCCGAATGGCCCGCCCCCTCGGCCGGGGACACCGGCAGCGGCGCCTGGCACCGCCCCGGCCCGGACGCCGCCCCCGGCACCGCCGGCCGCACCGGCCCGGCCGGCCAGTGGACCACCCCGGGCACCCCGGACGACACCACCGGGGAATCCGGGGAATCCGGGGAATACGCCCTCGCCCCGCACCGGAACGACGGGTCGACCCCGCCGCCCGGCACCGACCGCACCGTTACGGGTGATAAGGCGGCCGACGCCTGGACAACCGTCACTGACGACCCTTCCGCCCCGGGCGACCCGGCCGTCCCCGGCGACCAGCCGCGTCCCACCGCGGAGACCGGACCCGAGCCCGAAGCCGCGAACGAACCCGAACCCGAGCCCGGTCCCGGAGCCGGCCCGCAACCGGCCGAAGCCGACCACCCGTCGCAACCCGCCCCGGAGCCGGCCGAGGACGACGGAGAACCGGCCGCCCCCGACGAACTCCCCCACACCGAACACCCCTGCGCCTCCTACGTCCTGCGCGTCAACGGCACCGACCGGCCCGTCACCGACGCCTGGATCGGCGAATCCCTGCTCTACGTCCTGCGCGAGCGCCTCGGCCTCGCGGGCGCCAAGGACGGCTGCGCACAGGGCGAATGCGGGGCCTGCTCGGTCCAGGTCGACGGGCGGCTGGTCGCCTCCTGCCTGGTCCCGGCCGCCACCGCGGCCGGCTGCGAGGTCCGCACGGTCGAGGGCCTGGCCGTGGACGGCCGCCCCTCCGACGTCCAACGGGCCCTCGCCGCCTGCGGCGCCGTCCAGTGCGGATTCTGTGTGCCCGGACTGGCCATGACCGTGCACGACCTCCTCGAGGGCAACCACACCCCCACCGAACTGGAGACCCGCCAGGCCATCTGCGGCAACCTCTGCCGCTGCTCCGGCTACCGGGGAGTCCTCGCCGCGGTGCGGCAGGTCGTCGCCGAACGCGCCGAACGCGCCGAGGCCGCCGCCGCGCAGGACGAAACGGCCCAAGCCACCGACCGGGCCCGGCCCGAGACGGAAACGGCACGCATCCCGCACCAAGCGGGCCCGCACAACGGCGGCAGCGGAAAGGCAACGGCATGACGGGAATGGGCGGCAACGCCGGGACGGGCGAAGCGAACGGCGTGCCAAACCTCGCCTCCCTCGCCACCACCGCCCCCATGGCCGCCGAGCCCCCGCCGCCGCACGGCCTCGGCGTCTCCCTCCCCGCCACCGATGTGACCGCCAAGACCCAGGGCACCTTCCCCTACGCCGCCGACCTGTGGGCCGAGGGCCTGCTGTGGGCGGCCGTGCTGCGCTCCCCGCACCCGCACGCCCGCCTCGTCTCGATCGACACCCGCACCGCCGCCGCCATGCCGGGCGTGCACGCTGTCGTCACCCACACCGACGTACCGGGCGACGCCGGCCACGGCCGCCGCGTCGCCGACCGGCCCGTCTTCGCGTCCGAGCTGGTCCGCCACCACGGCGAACCGATCGCCGCGGTGGCCGCCGACCACCCCGACACCGCCCGGCTCGCGGCCGCCGCCATCGCCGTCGAGTACGAGCTCCTGGAACCGGTCACCGACCCCGAAAAGGCCTTTGCCGCCGAGCCGTTGCACCCCGACGGCAACCTCATCCGGCACATCCCCCTCCGCTTCGGCGACCCCGAGATCACCGGCGAGGTCATCGTCGAGGGCCTCTACCGCATCGGCCGCCAGGACCCCGCCCCCATCGGCGCCGAGGCCGGACTCGCCGTGCCCCGCCCCGACGGCGGCGTCGAGATCTACACCGCCTCCACCGACCCGCACGCCGACCGCGACCTGGCCGCCGCCTGCTTCGGCCTCGAGCCCGAGCGGGTGAAGATCGTCGTCACCGGCGTCCCGGGCGCCATGGGCGACCGCGAGGACTCCGGCGTCCAACTCCCGCTCGGCCTGCTGGCCCTGCGCACCGGCCACCCGGTCAAGCTCGCCGCCACCCGCGAGGAGTCCTTCCTCAGCCACGCCCACCGCCACCCCACCCTGCTGCGCTACCGCCACCACGCGGACGCCGGGGGCAAGCTGGTGAAGGTCGAGGCACAGATCCTGATGGACGCCGGCGCCTATGCCGACTCCTCCGCCGACGCCCTGGCCGCCGCCGTCGCCTTCGCCTGCGGTCCCTATGTCGTCCCGCACGCCTTCGTCGAAGGCTGGGCGGTACGCACCAACAACCCCCCCTCCGGCCATGTCCGCGGCGAGGGCGCCCTGCAGGTCTGCGCCGCCTACGAGGGCCAGATGGACAAGCTCGCGGCCAAGCTGGGCCTGGACCCGGCCGAACTCCGCATGCGCAACGTCCTGGCCACCGGCGACCTCCTGCCCACCGGCCAGACCGTCACCTGCCCCGCCCCGGTGGCCGAACTCCTGGCCACCGTCCGCGACTTCCCGCTGCCCGTCCTCCCCAAGGACGAACCCGAGGGCGGCTGGCTGCTCCCCGGCGGCCCCGACGGCGCCGGCGAACCGGGCGCCGTCCGGCGCGGCGTCGGCTACGGCCTCGGCATGGTCCACATGCTCGGCGCGGAGGGCGCGGACGAGGTCTCCACCGCCACCGTCAAGGTCAGCGGCTCCGTCGCCACGGTCATCTGCGCGGCCGTCGAGACGGGCCAGGGCTTCACCACCCTCGCCCGCCAGATCGTCCAGGAGGTCCTCGGCATCGAGGACGTCCACATCGCCCCCGTCGACACCGACCAACCCCCCTCCGGCCCGGCCTCCCACGGCCGCCACACCTGGGTCTCCGGCGGCGCGGTGGAACGCGCCGCCCGCATGGTCCGCACCCAGCTCCTGCAGCCCCTGGCCCACCAATTCGGCATGTCCACCGAGCTGTTGACCATCGCCGACGGCAAGATCACCTCCTATGACGGGGTGTTGAGCACCACCGTCGCCGAGGCCCTCGACGGCAAGGAACTCTGGGCCACCGCCCAGTGCCGCCCCCACCCCACCGAACCCCTGGACGACACCGGCCAGGGCGACGCCTTCGTCGGCCTCGCCTTCTGCGCCGTACGCGCCGTGGTCGACGTCGACGTCGAGCTGGGCTCGGTGCGCGTGGTGGAAATGGCCGTCGCCCAGGATGTGGGCCGCATCCTCAACCCCGCCCAGGCGCACGCCCGCATCGAGGCGGGCATCACCCAGGGCGTGGGCGCCGCCCTGACGGAAAACCTCCGCACCTCGGCCGGCCGGGTACGCCGCCCGGACCTCACCGGCTACGCCCTGCCCACCTCCCTGGACGCCCCCGACATCCGCATCGTCAAGCTCGTCGAAGAACGCGACGTGGTGGCCCCCTTCGGCGCCAAGGCGATCAGCGCGGTCCCGGTGGTCACCGCCCCGGCGGCGGTCGCGGCCGCGGTACGGGCGGCAACCGGCCGCCCGGTGAACCGGCTGCCCATCCGCCCGTCCACGGCGGCCATGGTGGCGGCGGAGGCCTGACAGGCACGGCTCCAGCTGTCCATCTGCGAGCGTACTCATGTGAGTTGGGTAATCCTGCGAGGCGACTGTCAGTACTTGTCGGTAGGCTGGGCAAGCTGGTTGCAGCACTCACGGGGTTGACTCGTTGCCGGAAGGGACGGGATTGACGTGGCTTTACCCACCGCCGCGCTGTTACGCGCGGAGCTGGAGACGCTCACAAAGTTCAAGGGGCGCGTCGATGGTTTGCTGACCACACTGGGCGAACACGGCAGCCCTCCGTCGACGATCGCCGAGGCCACGCTCGAATCGGGCCACCTGGGCACGGGCTTCCACCTGGCCGAGCCGCTGTATCAGGCATACACCGACGTACACAACGACCTGACCACGCTGGCGAAGCTGCTGGCGGACCAGATCGAAGCGCTGAGCCTGGCGATGCGCGGCGCGCACAACGGCTACGCGGATACCGACTTGGAGCACCGCAACCGCCTGCGGGCCATCCAGGACGAGCTGATGAAGCACTACATCCCACCGGCGGACCCGCATGGACAGCAGCAGCCCGGGCAGTCCGGGGACAAGCCCGGCGGAAACCAGGCGGGTATCTGATGACAGCCCACCGCACCAGAACAGGAAGGGGAACGATCGACCATGACTGACTCGGCGCAGGGCGGAGGCGGGAAGGACCCACGTCGCCCCTTCCATCTCGCGTTCATCTGGCAGAACTTCCAGGACATTCCGCACGAGCAGTTACAGGCCATGGTCGAACACGCCGACCACCACAAGGTCACCTCGGCCGCCGAGAAGCTGAAGACGGCCGCCGAGGGCATCAAGAAAATCGGCGAAGAACTCAAGGCAGATATGGCCAAGGTCGATTGGGAGGGCGAGGGCGGCACCGCCTTCCACACCTGGGGTGCGGACATGGCCAACGCCACGCTGCGGCTGGGGGAGTACAGCGACCAATCCGGCACCTGGATGAAGCACGCCGCGGACACGCTTCGCGAGGCAAAGGCCATGCCGAAGGTGTCGGAGTCGGACAAGGCCGTACTGGCTTCCTTCCTGAGCCACCACCCGGGGCAGACGGGCGAGTTAAAACCACCGCCGCTATTTGACCCTGGCAAGGGTGCTCCTCAGCAGCCCCAGCCCGGGCCGAGCCAGGGGCAGGCTTACGCCGCTCAGCAGAAGCTGAAGAAGGACCACGAGGAAGCTGCCCGGTTGATGGGGAAGCTGGAGCAGTCCTATAACTGGACGGGGTATCACATCACGTCGACGGGGCGGCCCAACTTTCCGCCTATGCCGATGTCGATGCTGCCGCCTCCGGCACCGCGTCGCGATTCTACGGAGTACATCGCAGCTCCAGGCGATAAGTCAGGTACAAGATTGTCGGGTTCAGGGCCTGAGGCGCTGCAGCCTGGTGGTCAAGGCTTGCAGGAAGCATCCTACGGACAAGCTGCGTCAAATGGTGGTGATCGTGTGCCACATAGGGATGGAGGAACAGGCACGAGCGTGGTGCCGGGAACTCATGCAGAACAGCCACCGACGCCAACGAAGGTGAACGGTGGTGTGACAATGCCACACCTTCCGACACATTCACCGGTGCCGACGCCTTCGTCGACCGGAATGCCTGTTCCACCCCCTCCCGTTGGAGTGCCGATGCCACCCGTCCTGGGAACGCCG
This sequence comes from Streptomyces xingningensis, assembly GCF_054957865.1. NCBI lineage: Bacteria > Bacillati > Actinomycetota > Actinomycetes > Kitasatosporales > Streptomycetaceae > Streptomyces > Streptomyces xingningensis. Next base: position 89,124 of record NZ_JBDJPF010000016.1, on the reverse strand, counting down.
CCGACGGGTGTGCCTGGCCATACCCCGACCTCGAGAGCAGGAAAGTCGGGAGCCGGTGGGACGAGGGCCACTCCCGGGATACCGGGAATAGGAACCGGCAATGGCGGATGGGTCAATATTCCTGGTTCTGGCATACCGCGAGTACCTGCCGTAGGCATGCCAGATACCCCCGCCTCAAGTGCGCCACGTCTGCCTTCCGATGGCATCGTTGGCGGGCGGCCGACACCGCGGGCGTCAGGACAAACCCCTACCCAGGTGCCTCGAGGCACGGTCATCGGAACCGAGCCGGGCCAGGGGCAGGGACGCTCAGTGTTGGGTGGTCCGGGAGTTGGCGCTATGCCGGGAGCGCCAGTCGGCCGGGCAGGCAGCGGGGCTTCTGGTGCGCGGCGGCTGGCCTCTGAGAATGGAGGCGTCGTGGGTGGCCGTGCATCGCAGCGACCGGCGACCAGGCAACGTCCCTTTACCCCGGGCGGTATGGGTCTGGTTCAGCGTTCGGAAGAGCCGAGGCCCAACCGGAACCGCAAAGCCGCTCAAAGTAAGCGCCCCGACTACCTGGTCGAGAATCAAGAGTCCTGGTCGCAGGGAGAACAACGCATCGTTCCACCCGTCATCGACTGACTTTGGACAGAAGAGGGGAGGGCAACTCATGGGCTCCGGTACGGGCATGTCGCGTGGCAAATGGTCCAGTGCACTGGGCGGTGTCGCCTCCCTCCTTCTCCTCGTGACCATGGCCGGACCGGCACAGGCAGAGACGGTCCGTAGCCAGCAGTGGTACCTGGACGCCATGCATGCCGAGGAGATGTGGCGGACCAGTACAGGAGCTGGGGTGACAGTAGCCGTCATTGACAGCGGAGTTAACCCGGAGCTACCAGACCTCCGCGGGCAAGTCCTGCCCGGGAAGGACTTCTCAGGGGTTGCTGGAGACGAACGCTCCGACTATATGGGCCACGGTACGACGATGGCGGTGACCATTGCCGGAACAGGTAAGGCATTTGGCGGCGGAGGGGCATTCGGTCTGGCGCCTGGCGCAAAAATTCTTCCGTTGCGCGTCGTCAACGACAGAGCTCCGAAGATGAAGGCAAATGCGGAAGTCTCCCTGGTCAGGGCCGTCCGTTTTGCTGCTGACTCTGATGCGCGAGTCATCAATATTTCGATGGGGGGTCCAGGACTGAGCCCAGAACTGGAAAGTGCTGTGCAGTATGCGATTTCGAAAGGGAAGCTCATCTTCGCGGCAGCGGGTAATGATGGAAAACGGCACAGCGAAGTTGACTTCCCGGCGGCCTTTCCAGGTGTGGTGGCAGTAGCCGCCCTTGACAGGGAATCCAAGGCAACGGAGGAGTCCTCGCGTGGTCCACAAGTCTCCCTCGCCGCCCCGGGTGACGACATGGTGACAACCTGCCAGGGCGGCACCGGAGTGTGCCGAGGCCACGGCACAAGCGACGCAACCGCGCTCGCTTCGGCCTCAGCCGCCCTCGTCTGGTCCGTCCACCCCGACTGGACGTCCAACCAGATCCTCCGCGTCCTCATCAACACCGCCGGCGGCCCCCACAGCGGCGAGAAGCGCACCGACTCAGTCGGCTACGGCGGAGTCCGCCCCCGCATCGCCCTCAAAACCCCCGGCGACCCCGGCCCCGCCGACATCAGTCCGTTGACGGGCAAGCCTGCTTCCGGATCGGCCGCTTCGCGGTCTTCGCAGCCATCGCAGAAGAAAGGGGCAGGTATTCAGCGGTCAAAGCAACCTGTGCCGGACATCGCGAAGCAGGCGAGCGGTGGTGACAACACCATCAAGTGGGTCGCATTGGGGTTGGGCGCAACTGCCCTTATCAGCTTGGCGATTGCGGTGCCAACCGTCATCGCACATCGGCGCCGAAGCCGACCTGGAGTGTTCGGGCCCCCACCTCCCTCCCACGACCGCCACAACGACTCTGCCCACCACTGAGCCGATACAATCCGTTCTTCTCCACCGCACGACCACTCGATTTGAGGGAGCAATCAATGACCGGCCTGAGCGTCAATTTTGGAGACTTAAATGATGCTGCGTACGCGATCAATCGAGTCAATCGAGAAGAGCTAAAAGGTAAGGCGAATAAGGCAGTATCAGACACCTTGGCGGCCGGGATATCTCTGCGAGGCTGGTCTATCAGCTCCGAGTTGGAGAGTGTGTCCAGCAAATGGGATCATGCGCTCAAGGGTCTGCAAGAACGCATGTCAGCCGGAGCGCAAGCGTTGAGAGACTGCGCCAATCAGCATGCCTGGAATGACTCATTGCTGGGTCGCGACTTCGAGAGGATCCGGTAGTGCCTGAAGGTTTCGGTCTCTTGTGGAGACTCAATTTAAACGACCTTGAAGACGCAGTCAATAGATGGCGTACTCTGTCAGAGGAGATGAAAGATGCCCACACAAACCACCAGAGTCAGGTGACTGGACCGCTTCGAAAGTCTAAGTGGGAAGGTGAATCGGCGACTTCGGGATTTATGTTTCTGTCGAGCGTTGAGGATCGCTTAGTTATCGCGCGAATCGAAACTCAGGCAATTAGTGTCGTGCTCTCCAAAGTCCATAATGAGCTGGGGTCTGCACAACGTAGGTTACGTAACGTTGTGCGAGAAGCGGAGGCTCATGGATATTCCGTTGACGACAATGGCTTGGTGAGCCCGCCTAAGGCAGTTGAGCATCTGAATGCTAACGACCCGGATTCTCAAGCAGAACTGCAGAAGTACAGCAGTCAGCTTGGCGGGTATCGGGAAGAAATACAGAAGGTGTTGGAGCAGGCCAAAGAAGCAGACCATAAAGGCGAGTGGGCCCTCAGCAGGGTGCAGGGCGACGCCTTGGCGGCACACAAACCTCATGCCTTGAATGAGGCTTACGTGCGAACCCGGGCAGCAATGCAAATAATGGGCGTACAGGAGCCAAGGCCACCTGGGAACGATGCAAAGGCAGCAGCTAAATGGTGGGCAGGTCTTAGTCAAGAGCAGCAACGCGATTACGTGTTATTTTATCCTGATTTGATCGGTAAGACGAATGGGCTGCCGGCGGCGATTCGTGATGATGCAAATCGAATCTTTCTGAGCGAAAGGCTCGATGACCCTGATTTTGTCACTGCCCATCAGCATGGAATTTCAAGTACTGCGATCCTGGACTCGCGTTACCATAACTTACGAGTTCTCCAGGATGTTCTTGATCGTCACGCAACGGATGACGCCGACAAGAAGCTCTATCTTTTGGGCTTTAATTCGCACACCAACGGGCAGGCGGTCATTGCCATGGGGAACCCGGATGCCGCTGCTCATACCGGCATATTGGTGCCCGGAACCGGCACGACGATGGACAAGGTCGCTGGCCAGTTAAATCGCCTTGATCTTCTGCAAGAGGTAGCGTCGGGGAGAAGCGCCAACGGCAAAGTGGCCATGGTATTTTGGCTCGGATACAACGCGCCAACATTGGACCCGAGCGTTACGCTCCCAAACCGAGCAGTTAATGGTGCCGAAGATCTGCAGAAATTCGTCTTGGGAACCCGAGCAGCTCATGACGGCGGATCAAATCATGTCACGGTGATTGGCCATAGCTACGGATCAACAGTGGTCGGTGAAGCTGCTCGAAGAGGGGATGGCTTGGGGGCCGATGACATCGTTGCTGTAGGGAGTCCTGGCATGGGCAGCCATACAGTAAATGCCAGGCAATTCCACATTGATCCTTCTCATGTATACGTTGGAAGATCTCCCAATGATCCCATTCCCAAGTATTTTTCTGATCTCACGCTTGGGATGGATCCGATGCACCCAATGTTTGGAGCCCAGCGGATTGTTGTGGACCCAGGGGATCATGGTAGTTATTTCAACCAAGGAAGTGCCGGGCTATCGAATCTGGGTGCCATTATTGCCGGGCAGAAACCCAACCTTCAGAACGGGTAGTGATTCGATAGAGGAGCATAGTGTCAACCTTATTTGGGGCGCTGAAAGTTCCTGCCGCGCTCTCGCGTATCATTCTGGTTTTACTTGCTTCTTTTCTGGTGGGAGGGTGTATGTCATCGGACAGCGGCAAGAACGATCCGCTTCCTCGGATGAGCAAGACAGATGCCCAATCTTGGGCGAAACATTTCACTGAATCCATGGCGCGAGATGTTGGTGTGAATATTTCCCCCGAAACTATAAGGTCTCACTTCTTTGATTGCGTTGGCAGGAATGATGAGATCGTTGACGACGGTCGCTATAACCTCTACTACTATGCACGTGTCGCGCTCGTCAAGGATAGGCAACTGAAGGCAGTCGAGACGATCAGGAAATCTCTTGAAGAGCGTGGGTATGAAATCCTGGGTTTCCAAAATGACGCAAAAGCAAATCCCTCTGTAATAATGGATGCCCGCAGCCCAGAGAAAGATTTCGGCATCCGTGTTGAGGGACATAAGCTCCCTGAGTCTCTTCTGTTCAGTATCATTACGCCTTGCCTTCTGCCACCTGGGGTGGAGCAGAAGGAATTGTAGGCACCAGGAGCAGATATCGTAGATTTGCTTGAACGGACGGTATGGGAGCGTGGGCTGTCCCTACTGTGCTCATGTGCCGAGCGTTTGGCGCTCGAACCTCCGTTTAAGTGGGGTGAATCTAACCGTTGGCGCGCCAACGGACGTGAACGCTATATGGCGTTGACCGGCACGTGCGCTCGTACAAATTCGTTGTACGGGTCCGTTCCGGTCAGCTGGCTCAGGGGCGGGGAGTTGGTCTCTACGCGGACTCGGAGGAATGACAACTGGCCCCGCTGTCCTAGCGGCCGGTCACAGTTTGAACACCACTCCGCGCCAGGTCCATCCCGCGCCGAGGACTACATTTTGCAGGGGGATCTTCATCTCGGCGGGGTCGAAGCGGAATATCTCTGTCTTGCGCAGGTGGCCATCGGCTCCCCGCTCGACCACCCAGTGCCGCGACACCATGCTGACCTGCCCACGTGAGTACTCGCGCGATCGTGCCAGCCTGGGCGTGTCCCCGACCCATGTGAGCTGCCACTGCTCGTCGAGGGCGCGGACCTCATGGTTCTCCGGGATCAGACGCATCCGGGTCTTGAGGGTCCGGTCCAGTTGGTTTCGACGGAAGAACATGCGCAAGGCGGGTTCTAGGACCCGCCACTCCGCCACCAGGTCGGCACGTTCCTCGGGAACGGCGTCGCGGACGGCCCACGGCATGTCCGGCGCGTTGAGCGCAAGTAGCGCGGCCCGGATCTCCACGGCGGAACGTGGTGGGACCCCATCATCGGGATGCTTGGTGCCGGTCAGCTTGTCGAAAAGGCCCATCGAATCACCCTGTTGATGTCTGGTTGCACGGTACAACAGCACCCTCAGCCTGATGTCCGGCTTCAGCACGCTCGACCACGGGCCCGCAGAATTGACCAGGGGCGGATGCACCCCACCGCCACCTTCCGCCTTACAGCTCGCAGCCTGGATGTCCGGCAGCAGGTGCTGCTCCATGAACGTCGCGGCACGCTCCTTGTCGTTCACGGAGCTCGCCAACGTCCCCTCGCCAACGTCCGCTGTGGATGCGCAGGGTTGTCTGCAAGCGGCTACCGGACAGTGACATGGATGGCGCAGCGAGTGCTCACGGCGAAGCTGCATGCCAGGTGCCCGGTCGCGGTGGTGAAGCCGCGATCGGGCACCTCGGGGCGGAGGCCGTGACCGGAATCGAACCGGCGTAACTCGCTTTGCAGGCGAGTCCCTCAACCACTCGGGCACACGGCCGTGTTGTGCGCTCTCTGACGACCATAGGGTGCTCGGTGGAGGGCGGCAATGGGGGATCGGGTGGTGTCATATGGCTGACATGCGGCGTTCATGGAGCTGGGGAGCCTTCCGCGAGGAACTCCTCGACCAGGGGGCGGAACATCTCCGGTTCGTCCACCCACGGGTAGTGCCCGACCCCGTACAGGGTCCGCACCCGGGTGCGGGCGCCCGGGAAGGAGGCGGCGACCAGTTCGCCGGCGCGCATGCCGGTCACCGCGTCGCGGTGGCCGGTGATGACCAGGACGGGGCAGGCCACGTCGCGGAGCCGGGTCAGGATGGCCAGGCGGGCGGGGTCGTCGACGCCCTGCCAGAAGCCGATGCGGGGGACGGGGTGCAGCTGGTGGGGTTCGGTGGCCGCGTGGGTGCGCTGGGGGGTGTCCCAGCGGCCGTAGGCCATGGGGGCCGCGCGCAGCAGCAGGGTGCGGGCCTCGGCGAAGTCGTGGATCTCGGGGAGGGAGTGGACGGCCACATAGGCGTCCACCCACCAGTCCTCGGCGGCGCGGGATTCGAAGATCTCCTCGGCGTCGGTGGGGAGTTCGCCCTGGAGGCGGGAGCCCGGGGTGACCAGGACGAGGTGGCTGAGGCGGTGGGGGTACGAGGCCGCGTAGGCCTGGGCGGTGGCGCAGGCGGCGTCGTGGGCGAGCAGGGGGAAGCGGTCCAGGGCGAGATGGGTGCGGAGGGACTCCAGGTCCTCGGCGAGGGCGGGGAAGGCGTAGCCGCGGGCGTCGGTGGCCGGTGGTGAGGCGCCGGTACCGCGGCTGTCGGGGATGACGAGGGTGTGCCGGGCGTCCAGGCCGCCCAGGTCGCCGAGGTAGGCGGCGTCGCGGCCCGGGCCGCCGGCGAGGCAGACCAGGGGAGGGGCTGCCGCTCCGCCGTCGCGAGAGGTGAGGATGTGATAGGAGAGTTCCGCTGTGTCATAGGAAGTGTAGGTATGGGGCATGGGTTCAGATTGACCGGTGTTGCGGATGCGATCCAGAAGCGGCTCCAGGGCAATCGCCCCACTGCCTTAAATTGTGCTTATGATTGCGGCGTGTTCGACTCCCGGCACATCAGGACGTTCCATGCGGTGGTGAAGGCCGGGTCCTATTCGGCGGCCGCCCGCGCACTGGGCTATACACAGCCCGCGATCACCCAGCAGATGAAGGCCCTCGAAAGGTCGGTCGGCACGCCGCTGTTCACCCGGGTGGGCCGGGCGATGCGGCTGACCGAGGCCGGGGAGCTGCTGGCCCGCCATGCGGAGACGATCCTCGACGACCTCACCGTCGCCCAGCAGCAGATGAGTTCGCTGACCCGGCTGCAGGCCGGGAAGGTGCGGGTGTGCGCCTTTCCCAGCGCGGGCGCCACGCTGATACCGGAGACGCTGGTGCGGCTGGCGGCCGAGCACCCGGGGGTGCGGGTCGATCTGCTGGAGGACGAGCCGCCGGAGTCGCTGCGCCGGCTGGTGCGCGGCGAGTGCGACATCACGCTCGCGTTCACCTATCCCGGCCTGCACGAAGAGGTTCCGGAGGAGCTGGCGGAGATACGGCTGCTGGAAGACCAGTTGACGGTGCTGCTGCCGATCGGGCACCCACTGGCCCGCCGCCGGTCCGTCAAACTCGCCGATCTGGCGGGCGAGCGGTGGATCGCGGGCTGTCTGCGGTGCCGGACCAACTTCCTGCACGAGTGCGCGGAGGTGGGGTTCGCGCCGGACATCGCCTTCACCACGGACGACAACCTGGTGGTCCAGTCACTGGTGGCGGAGGGGCTCGGGGTGGCGATGATGCCCGGGCTGGTGCTCTCCTTCCTGCGCCACGACAAGATCACCGGACGGGCGCTGGATCCGGCCTCGCGCCGTCAGGTCTCGGCGTATGTACTCCGCGAGCACCTGCGCATTCCGGCCACCGCGCTCGTCCTCAACGAGCTCAAGACGGCGGCGGGCCGAAGGGTCGGTTGCTGAACCAGGGATGAGGGGATGAGGGGACGGATCCATAAGCGCGGGTTGGGATCCGGTCAACAGACTGTCGTTGGACGTGATGGATCAGGCGCCCGACGCTGCGGATATGAGCACCCCCACCGCACCCCTGACAACGGCCCGCCTCGGCGTGCTCGTCGACGAGATCCGCGAGGCGGTGGGCCGTGGCCTGCCGCCCGACACCACGGCCTACCTGGTCGGCGAGCGGCTCGCGGTCCATCTCGGCGCCGACGACCTGCTCACCGATGAACAGTGCGCAGGCGACCCCGGGCACTACCGCCAGCACATCCTGCACGCCGAACCGGACGGCAGCTTCTCGGTCGTCGCCCTCGTCTGGCTGCCCGGACAGCAGACCCGCATCCACGACCATGTCTCCTGGTGTGTGACCGGAGTGCACCAGGGCGAGGAGAGCGAACGCCGCTACCGGCTGGTCCCGGACGGCACGACCGCCCGGCTGATCGCCACCGAGGACGTGGTCAACGCCCAGGGCGAGGTCTGCGGTTTTGCGCCGCCCGGTGACATCCACCGGGTGCGCAACTCCTGTTCGTCCACGGCCATTTCCCTCCATGTCTATGGAGCGGACGTAGCCCGCCTGGGCAGCAGTGTGCGGCGGGTCTACGACCTGCCGGCCGACCGGCTGTGACGGCGCGTCAGCGGGGCATGGCGGTGATCGGGGCCGGGGCGGCCGTGGGCGCGAGGGCCGCCACCCGGGCCCCGGCCCCGCCCGGCAGCCTCCCCGGGCTCGCCATGGCCGCCGTCGGAGTCGGGCTTGCCTGGGCGGTGCACCGGCTCGTACCGGCCGTCCCGCTGCTCACCGCCGCCGTGGTGCTGGGCATCACCGCCGCGCACCTGCCCGGCGTACGGACCCGGGTGCGCGGCGTCGGGCGGCCCGGCCTGACACTGGCCGGGAAGCGGCTGATGCGGATCGGCATCGTGCTGCTCGGGCTCAAGCTCGGCCTGCACGATGTGCTGGGGCTCGGCTGGGCGACGGTCGGCATGGTGCTCGCGGTCGTGGTCGCCACCTTCTTCGGCACGCTGTGGCTGGGGCGGCGGCTCGGACTGCGCGGTGACCAGCCGCTGTTGATCGCGACCGGCTACTCGATCTGCGGTGCCTCCGCGATCGGGGCGGTCGGCGAGGTGTCCGGCAGCGACGAGGAGGACATTGCGACCTCGGTGGCGCTGGTGACGCTGTGCGGCACGCTCGCCATCGCCGTACTGCCCCTGCTGCACCACCCGTTGGGACTCGACGACGGTCAGTTCGGCCGCTGGGCCGGTGCCGGTGTGCACGATGTGGGGCAGGTGGTCGCCACCGCGCAGACCGCCGGGCCGGCGGCGCTCGGCGAGGCGGTCCTGGTCAAGCTGATGCGGGTGGCGCTGCTGGCGCCGCTGGTCGCGGCGGTGGCCATGGCGGTGCGCAGCCGGCGCCGGAGCACGCCGGCTGCGGGCAGGCGGCCCGCGCTGGTGCCCCTCTTCGTCCTCGGCTTCCTCGCCATGGTCGCCGTCCGCAGCACCGGGCGGGTGCCGGGCGCGGTGCTGGACGGTGCACAGCATGCACAGGAACTGCTGCTCGCCGCGGCCCTGTTCGGGCTGGGCAGCGCGGTGCACCTGCCCTCGCTGACCCGGACCGGGGGGCGGGTCGCCGTGCTGGGACTGTGCTCCTGGGTGGTGATCGCCGGGGCGTCGTACGCGGGGGTGCTGCTCACGACTTGACGGCCGGATTGGGCTTGATGGCCGAGTTCGGGGCCGGGGCCAGGGTCGGCCGCGGGCCGACCTCAGGTCCTAGGTCCGATAGACGATGTGATTCCGGTCGCTTGGCAGATGGCGTTTGCTGATGAACTTTTTACGCTCGCTTTTATGACCGCATCCGACTCCATACCCCCTTCACCCCCCTCCGTAACCCACGCCGTCGCGGTCGAGCCGGATCCCGATGCCGACGGGGGCGTACTGGGGCGCCGCTACCGCGCGTTGACCCTGGGCATCATCTCCGTTGTCTCGCTGATTGCGTTCGAGGCGGCCGCGGTCACCACCGCGATGCCCGTCGCGGCTCGCGCGCTCGACGGCGTCGCGCTCTATGCCTTCGCCTTCTCCGCCTACTTCACGGCGAGTTTGTTCTCCATGACGCTCTCGGGAGAGTGGAGCGACCGGTCCGGTCCGCTGGCCCCGCTCTTCACCGGCATCGCGACCTTCGGTGCCGGCCTGCTCCTCGCGGGCGCGTCCCAGCAGATGTGGATGCTGGTGGCCTCGCGGGCGATCCAGGGGTTGGGCGGGGGACTGGTCGTGGTCTCTCTGTATGTGGTGGCGGGGCGGGCCTATCCGGACCGGTTGCGCGCCAAGGTGATGGCGTCGTTCTCGGCTGCCTGGGTGCTGCCGGTGCTGGTGGGCCCGGTGATCGCCGGGACGGTGGCCGAACAGCTGGGCTGGCGCTGGGTGTTCCTGGCGATCCCGGTGCTGATCCTGCTGCCGCTCGCCGTGATGCTGCCGGCGCTGCGGAAGCTTCCGCCCGGCGGGCGGAAGGAGTCCATCGACCGGCGGCGGATCGTGCTCGCGCTGGTCGTCGCGGCGGGTGCCGGGCTGCTGCAGTTCGCCGGGCAGGACCGGGAGTGGCTCGCGCTGCTGCCCGCGGCCGTCGGGCTCGCCCTGCTGGTGCCGTCGATAGTCCGGCTGCTGCCCAAGGGCACCTTCCGGGCGGTCCGGGGCCTGCCCTCGGTGGTGCTGCTGCGCGGCCTGGCCGCCGGCTCCTTCCTCGCCGCGGAGTCCTTCATTCCGCTGATGCTGGTGACCGAGCGGCATCTCTCGGCGACGATGGCCGGCCTCTCCCTCACCGGTGGCGGACTGGCCTGGTCGGTCGGCTCGTTCACCCAGAGCCGGACCCGACTGGAGCCGTACCGGCGGCAGTTGATCTGCCTGGGAATGGTGCTGATCGCCGGGTCCATCGCGCTGGTGACGAGCGTGCTGATCGATGGGGTTCCCTCCTGGGCGGTCGCCGCCTCATGGGTCCTCGGCGGATATGGGATGGGGCTGACCATCGGCAGCACGAGCGTGCTGACGCTCGAGCTCTCCCCGGCCGGGAAGGAGGGCGTCAACGCGGCCGCGCTGCAGGTTTCGGACGCGCTCGGCAACATCATGCTGGTGGGGGTGAGCGGGGTTCTCTTCGGTGCGTTCGGCGGGGCGACGGCCGCGGTGGACGGGGCAGTTGGAGAGGTGGCGGCGCCGCACGGGGCGTTCGCGGCGGTGTTCGCCGCGATGGCCGGAGTGGCATTGGCCGGAGCCTTTGTGGCGACGCGGCTGCGGCCGCGGGGGGACTAAGGGGTGTGCGAGGGGCCTGTGCAGCTTCGGCGGGTGGGTGGTGTGTGACGTGGATCCCACCCAGGGGTGAGGGCGGGGCGTAGCCCGGTGGTGTGAAGGACGGCCCGGGTAGGCTGACGCGGTTGCCGACCGCCGACTCTCCCCCGGCTACCGCCGGGGGTGCCCCCAGACGGAGACCGTGACTACCACCACCGCCAACCACCACCTCTCGCCCGCCTTCCCCGGGCGGGCCCCCTGGGGTACCGCCAACAAGCTGCGCGCCTGGCAGGAGGGCGCGATGGGCAGGTACATCCAGGAACAGCCGCGCGACTTCCTGGCCGTCGCGACCCCCGGCGCCGGGAAGACCACCTTTGCGCTCACCCTCGCCTCCTGGCTGCTGCACCACCATGTGGTCCAGCAGGTCACCGTGGTCGCGCCCACCGAGCACCTGAAGAAGCAGTGGGCGGAGGCCGCGGCCCGGATCGGGATCAAGCTCGACCCGGAGTACAGCGCCGGGCCGCTGGGCCGTGAGTACCACGGCGTCGCCGTCACCTATGCCGGTGTCGGCGTACGGCCCATGCTGCACCGCAACCGCTGTGAGCAGCGCAAGACGCTGGTCATCCTGGACGAGATCCACCATGCCGGGGACTCCAGGTCCTGGGGCGAGGCCTGCCTGGAGGCATTCGAGCCGGCCACCCGGCGGCTCGCGCTGACTGGTACGCCGTTCCGGTCGGACACCAATCCGATCCCGTTCGTCGCCTATGAGGAGGGCAACGACGGGATTCGGCGGTCCGCCGCCGATTACACCTACGGATATGGGAACGCCCTCGCCGATGGGGTTGTCCGGCCGGTGATATTCCTCTCCTACAGCGGCAATATGCGCTGGCGCACCAAGGCGGGCGATGAGCTGGAGGCCCGGCTCGGCGAGCCGATGACCAAGGACGCGATCTCCCAGGCGTGGCGTACGGCCCTGGATCCGCGCGGCGACTGGATGCCGAATGTGCTGCGCGCGGCGGACCAGCGGCTGACCGAGGTGCGGAAGTCGATCCCGGACGCGGGTGCGCTGGTGATCGCGACGGACCAGGACGCGGCGCGGGCCTACGCGAAGCTGATCCGTGAGATCACCGGGGAGGGCGCGACGGTGGTGCTCTCCGACGACTCGGGCGCGTCGCAGCGCATCGACGACTTCTCGCAGGGCGATTCGCGGTGGATGGTCGCCGTCCGCATGGTGTCCGAGGGCGTGGACGTGCCACGGCTGGCGGTGGGTGTGTATGCGACGACGATCTCCACGCCGCTGTTCTTCGCGCAGGCGGTGGGGCGGTTTGTGCGGTCGAGGAGGCGGGGGGAGACGGCGTCCGTCTTCGTGCCGACGATCCCGACCCTGCTGACCTTCGCCAACGAGATGGAGGTCGAGCGCGACCACGTCCTCGACAAGCCCAAGAAGGAGGGCGAGGAGGACCCGTACGCCGAGTCCGAGAAGGAGATGGACGAGGCGAACAAGCAGCAGGACGAGGACACGGGCGAGCAGGACATGCTGCCCTTTGAGGCACTTGAGTCGGATGCCGTGTTCGACCGGGTGCTGTACGACGGTGCCGAGTTTGGGATGCAGGCGCATCCGGGGAGCGAGGAGGAGCAGGACTACCTCGGTATCCCTGGGCTGCTGGAGCCCGATCAGGTGCAACTGCTGCTGCAGAAGCGGCAGGCCAGGCAGATCGCGCACAGTCGGCGGAAGCCGGATGCGGAGGCGGATCTGCTGGAGATTCCGGCGGAGCGGCGGCCGGTGGTGACGCATAAGGAACTGCTGGAGCTGCGCAAGCAGTTGAACACCCTGGTGGGGGCTTATGTGCATCAGAGCGGCAAGCCGCATGGGGTGATCCATACGGAGCTGCGGCGGGTGTGCGGGGGGCCGCCCAGTGCGGAGGCCACGGCGGGGCAGTTGACCGAGCGGATCAACAAGGTGCGGGAGTGGGCCACGCGGATGCGGTGACGCTGCGCTTGGCTGGGGTGTCGGTGCGTTGTTGGGTGCCGGGGGGCCGGCGGCGCCCGGCGCGGGCGGGGCGGCCGAGCTGCGGGATGGCGAAATCCTGTGCGCGAAGACCGAATCGTGGGCAGACTCTTCCGCAGAGCGGACCCGCTCGCTAGCGTGCGGTCACGCACACGCCCCGTGGCAGCGCCGCCGCGGAGCGCGGCCGGTTTCATTCCGGCGGCCTCTCCTCGCGCGCTGCCGGACGGGAACGGCGGCGCAACCCCACCGCGATGAGAGCTCGCCATTCATCGGAGGAGGGGGCGTCGTGACCGCGGAGACTTCGCAGACGCTCGACCGGGGACTGCGCGTCCTCAAACTGCTCGCCGACACCGATCACGGCCTGACCGTCACCGAGCTGTCGGCCCGGCTCGGTGTCAACCGCACGGTCGTCTACCGGCTGCTCGCCACGCTGGAGCAGCATGAGCTGGTGCGCCGTGACATCGGCGGCCGGGCCCGGGTGGGCCTCGGGGTCCTGCGGCTGGGCAGGCAGGTGCATCCGCTCGTCCGGGAGGCGGCCCTGCCCGCGCTGCGGGCGCTGGCCGAGGACGTCGGGGCCACCGCCCACCTCACGCTGGTGGACGGGGCGGAGGCGCTCGCGGTGGCCGTTGTCGAGCCGAGCTGGACCGACTACCACGTGGCCTACCGTGCCGGGTTCCGGCATCCCCTGGACCGCGGTGCGGCAGGGCGGGCGATACTCGCCGCGCGCCGGGGTGAGGCCGGCAACCCCGGGTACGCGCTGACCCATGGCGAGCTGGAGGCCGGAGCGAGCGGCGCCGCCGCGCCCTTGATCGGGGTGAGCGGGATCGAGGGAAGCGTGGGGGTGGTGATGCTGGCCGACGCCGTGCCACAACGAGTGGGGGCGCGGGTGATGGAGGCCGCCAAGGAGGTCGCGGCCGCGCTCCGGTAACGGCTGCCCAGGGCCCCCGGCCCCGGCCCCGGCACCTGGCACCCGACAACGGCCCCGCACCACAGCCCGGCCAGCGCAGCGCCCCGCACCCGCGTTAGGGTCACTGCATGCCAGCCGCTCCATCCCGCCGTGCCCGTACGCTCGCCCTCTGTGCCGTGCCTGTCGTCGCGCTGCTCGCGATTGCCGGGTTCGCGCCGCTGCCGTTCGCGATCGCGCAGCCCGGCACGACCGTGAATGTGCTGGGGAGCGATCAGCAGAAGCCGGTGATCACCATCAGTGGTGCCGGGACCCGCAGGACCAGCGGGCAGCTGCGCATGACCACGATCCTGGCCACCGGTCCGCATGCGGACATCGGGTTGAGCGATGTGGTCAGCGGCTGGTTCCGCGGGGACCGGGCGGTGATGCCGCATGACTCGGTGTATCCGGCCGGCCAGTCGGACAAGGAAGTCGAGCAGCACAATGTGGCGGAGATGAAGAAGTCGCAGGACGCCGCCGGGCGGGCTGCCCTGAACTATCTGCACCGCTCGCCCAGGGACGTCAAGGTCGAACTCAGCCTGGCGGATGTGGGCGGGCCGAGTGCGGGGCTGCTGTTCGCGCTCGGTGTCGTGGACAAGGTCGACGGGGACGGCCGGGGCGGTGACCTGACCGGTGGGCGGACGATCGCGGGCACCGGGACCATCGATCCGGACGGTACCGTGGGCGCGGTCGGGGGTGTCGCGCTCAAGACGCAGGCGGCGGGGAGAGACGGGGCGACCGTCTTTCTCGTTCCCAAGGCGGAGTGCTCGGACGCCAAGGCCGAGCTTCCGAAGGGGATGCGCCTGATCCCGGTCGGCAAGCTCCAGGACGCGGTGGCGTCGCTGAGGGCTCTGGGGGCCGGTGGGCGAGTTCCCAGTTGCTAATGATCCTGTGAGGCCTGGCGCACCAGCGGGATGACGCGGAGCGGCACCGCGTTCTCCATCACGATCGCCGTGGAGGCTCGCATGATGCCGTCGAACCCCACCACCCGGTCGATCACCCGCTGGAGGTCCGCGTTGGAGCGGGCGACCAGTCGGCACAGCATGTCGCCATGGCCGGTGATGGTGTGCAGCTCCAGGACCTCGGGGACCGTTGCCAGGTGGGTCCGTACATCCGGGCCCTGGCCCTGTTTGATCTCCAGCGTTGCGAAGGCGGTCACCGGGTAGCCCAGGGCCGCCGGGTCCACATCGGGGCTGAAGCCCCGGATCACCCCCTGGGACTGCAGCCGGTCCAGCCGTGCCTGTACCGTGCCGCGGGCCACCCCGAGGCGCCGGGACGCCTCCAGGACGCCGATGCGCGGCTCCTGTGCCAGCAGCTCGATCAGCCTGCCGTCCAAACGATCGATCGCCATGGCCAGCCCTTCGTGGTCATCATGTACAGAACGTCCGGTGATTCTGGGCTTGTGTTATGCATGATGCCCAGGAAAAACGCAAACTATTGCGCACCTTGTGGATCGGCGAGACGCTGCGCCCATGACGCAGACCACGGATCACACTCCCCACACCGCTCGGCAGGCAGACCCCTTCCCGGTCAAGGGAATGGACGCGGTCGTCTTCGCCGTCGGCAACGCCAAGCAGGCCGCGCACTACTACTCCACCGCCTTCGGCATGAAGCTGGTCGCCTACTCCGGACCGGAGAACGGCAGCCGGGAGACGGCGAGTTATGTCCTGGAGTCGGGCGCCGCCCGGTTTGTCTTCACCACCGTCATCAAGGCCACCAGCGAGCGCGGCCGCTTCCTGGCCGGGCATGTCGCCGAGCATGGCGACGGTGCCGTGGACCTGGCGATCGAGGTGCCGGACGCCCGGGCCGCGTACGCCTATGCGGTGGAGCACGGGGCCAAGGGCCTTGAGGAACCGCATGAGTTGAAGGACGAGCACGGCACGGTGGTGCTCGCCGCCATCGCCACCTATGGCAAGACCCGGCACACCCTGGTGGAGCGCACCGGTTACGACGGTGTGTATCTGCCGGGATTCGTCGCCGCCGACCCGATCGTCGAGCCGCCGGCCCGGCGCAACTTCCAGGCGATCGACCACTGTGTGGGGAACGTCGAACTCGGCCGGATGGACGAGTGGGTCGGCTTCTACCGCAAGGTGATGGCCTTCACGAACATGAAGGAGTTCGTGGGCGACGACATCGCGACCGAGTACTCGGCGCTGATGTCCAAGGTCGTCGCGGACGGCACCCGCAAGGTCAAGTTCCCGCTCAACGAGCCCGCGATCGCCAAGAAGAAGTCGCAGATCGACGAATACCTGGAGTTCTACGGCGGGCCGGGGCTGCAGCATGTCGCGCTGGCCACGAACGACATCGTCGCCACGGTGCGGGCCATGCGGGCGGCGGGCGTCCAGTTCCTGGACACCCCCGACTCCTACTACGACACCCTGGGCGAGTGGGCCGGGGAGACCCGCGTTCCCGTCGAGACGCTGCGTGAGTTGAAGATCCTCGTCGACCGTGACGAGGACGGCTATCTGCTGCAGATCTTCACCAAGCCGGTGCAGGACCGCCCGACCGTCTTCTTCGAGATGATCGAGCGGCATGGCTCCATGGGCTTCGGCAAGGGCAATTTCAAGGCGCTCTTCGAGGCGATCGAGCGAGAGCAGGAGAAGCGGGGCAATCTTTAAGGGCTCGTCCGGAAGGGCTGGTCCGGTCAGCCCCGGCGCACCACCCCCCACCCACCGCGGCCCCGCCCAGGCGGGGCCGTGGTGCGTTCACGATCTTCCGTTGCCGGGCACGGGATGGCAGGGTGAGCGCATGGGTGATCTGATCCGGCTGCTGTGCGAAGGACTTCCCGCTGAAGCGGTCATCACCGATCCGGATGTCCTTGCCTCCTATGCCCATGACATGGCGAGCTTCTGCGCTGCCGGCGCCCCCGCGGTGGTGGTGCTGCCGCGCACGGTCGAGCAGGTGCAGCACATCATGCGCACCGCCACCGCGCTGCGCGTCCCGGTGGTCCCGCAGGGTGCCCGTACCGGGCTGTCCGGCGCGGCCAACGCGGTGCCGGGCTGCATCGTGCTCTCCCTGGTCAAGATGGACCGGATCGTGGAGATCGATCCGGTCGAGCGGATCGCGGTGGTCGAGCCCGGCGTCGTCAACGCGGTGCTCTCCCGTGCGGTGGGCGACCACGGCCTCTGCTACCCGCCGGATCCGTCGAGTTGGGAGCAGTGCACCATCGGCGGCAACATCGGCACCGCCTCCGGCGGCCTGTGCTGCGTCAAATACGGGGTCACCGCGGAGTATGTGCTGGGGCTGGACGTGGTCCTCGCCGACGGACGGCTGCTGACCACCGGCCGCCGTACCGCCAAGGGCGTCGCGGGCTATGACCTCACCCGTCTCCTCGTCGGCTCCGAGGGCAGCCTCGGCGTGGTGGTGCGGGCCGTGCTGGCGCTCCGGCCCGCACCGTCCCAACAGCTGGTGCTGGCCGCGGAGTTCCCGTCCACGGCCACCGCCTGTGAGGCCGTCCGGCGGATCATGGCGCGGGGGCATGCGCCCTCGCTGCTGGAGCTGATGGACCGGACGACCGTCCAGGCCGTCAACTCCATGACCAAGATGGGCCTTCCGGAGGCCACCGAGGCCCTGCTGCTCGTCGGCTTCGACACCCCCGACCCCGGTCCGGACCTCGCGGCCGTGGCCGGACTGTGCACCGGGGCCGGGGCCCTGGAGGTGGTTCCGGCGGAGGACGCCGCCGAGTCCGACCTGCTGCTCCAGGCCCGCCGGCTCTCGCTCACCGCCCTGGAGACCCTCCGGCCCGCCACGATGATCGACGATGTCTGTGTGCCCCGCGGCAAGCTCGCCGCCATGCTCGACGGGACCGCCGCCATCGCTGCCAAACACCGCCTCACCATTGGCGTTTGCGCTCATGCGGGTGACGGCAACACCCATCCCGTCGTCTGCTTCGACCCCGCCGACCCCGACGAGGCGCGGCGGGCCCGGGAGGCCTTCGACGAGATCATGGCCCTGGGGCTGGAGCTCGGTGGGACGATCACCGGCGAGCACGGGGTCGGCCTGCTGAAGAAGGACTGGCTGGCCCGGGAGGCCGGGCCGGTGGCGATGGAACTGCAGCGCGGGATCAAGGCGGTATTCGATCCGCTGGGGCTGCTGAATCCGGGGAAGGTCCTGTGAATCCGGGAAAGGTCCTGTCATAGGACACCCTCCTGGTCGTCGCCCGCCGCAGGCGCCAGCAAGGCCCGTACCGCCTCGTCCAGCGCCAGCCGGTCGCGCTCCTCGCCCCGGGCCACCAGCCGCAGCGTCCGGTCCAGCCAGCAGGACAGCACCCGGGCCGGAGCCTCCAACAGCGCCTGGCCGTCCGGCGACGACAGCGCCACACACACCACGGCCCGGCCCCCGGCCCGGCCCGGCCAGATCCGTACGTCGCCGTGTCCGCACGGCCTGCGCAGGCCCTCCGTCAACAGCTCACGCGCAAAGGTCCAGTTGACCGGGGAGTCCGAGGAGACATGGAAGGTGAACCGCACGGCGTACGGATCGTCGCTCCGATAGGACAGCCGGGCCGGCACCGGAATGCTGTGCTCCGGCGACAGCACCAGAGCGACCTCCAGGTCTCGTTCCACCACGGTGTGCATGAAGTGCGCCCTCTCCACTCTGTTCCACTGCCCGGTACGCGGCCCGGCTCGATCGGGCCGGCACTGGACAGAGCGCACTGACCCCGCATCATGACGCGACTTCGCACCTGTGGGACGAACTTCTCCCCCGCCGCGGCATCGACGCACTCTCCGGTCGCACGTGTGAGTGGTCCCGTCGGCGTGACGGCCACACGGAGGAGGGCCGTCTGGTAGACCTGTTGGCTGCGCCCCGGGTTGTCTTTTGCGCATTGAACCCATGAACGGTCACAGGCAGCGGGCCCCGGAGCGGTTCGCATGACGGGCAGTCACCTGACATGACGCGAACGCGTGCGGCAGACTGCCAGACATCCCAGTACGGCCGAGCAGATACGGGACACCGGAGACCATGAGCGCACCCATCTCGGGATCCGCCGACAGCAGCCCCCGCGGAGGCTACTATCCGGACCCGTCCATTCCTGGCTATATCCGCTACTGGAGCGGCACCGCCTGGGTGCCCGGCACCAGCCGGCCCGCCCCCGCCGAGGGGGAGCCCATGCCCGGGCCGCCGCCGGGGCCGGCCGCGCCGTCGCTGCCCGCGGTCGCCGCGCCCAGGCCGCCGGTGCCCCGCACCGAGCGGGCCGCGCACCCCGGCGGGCCGCTGCCGGAGGAGACCGGGCCGGTGTTCCTCGACGAGGAACCGGAGCCACCGGGTCCGGGCGCCCCGGCGGGCGGGGCCTGGCCGGGCGACGGCTGGGGCGGCGGTGCGGCGGCGCCGGGCGCACCCCGGATCCGTGACCCCCGGCTGCCGGAGCAGGCCGCGCCACCCGGGTTCGGCGGCACACCGGCACCCCGCAGGGCCGCGCAGCCGGTGACCGCCCCCGCCGAGTCCTTCATCCCCCGGCCCTGGCCCGACACCCGTGGACAGGCCGCCCCCGTCGAGGCACCGCACCGGGAGCCGGAACCCCGGCCCTCCGCCGCCCCCGCCGCCCGGCCCCAGCCCGTCGGCTGGGCACAGCAGGTGCAGCAGCTGGCCGCGCAGCCCCAGCCGCAGCACCCGTCCCAACCACTGCCGGGGATGGCCGAGTCGGCGCCCGCGCCATGGAAGCCGCCCGCCGCGAATCCCTTCGCCCAGCAGGAGGGCCGCCCCGCCCCGCTCGGCCGGCGGTTCGCCGCGCGGCTGGTGGACACCGTGGTGCTGGGCGGCGCGGTGAGCGCCGTCGCCGTGCCGTTGTGGAACAAGGCCGTCGCGCACATCGACGCCAAGGTGGAGCAGGCCAGGCACTCCGGCCGCACCGTGACCGTCTGGCTGCTCGACGGCACCACCGGCGGCTATCTGGCCATCGTGCTGGCCGTGTTGCTGATCGCCGGAGTGCTGTACGAGGCACTGCCGACCGCCAAGTGGGGCCGCACACCGGGCAAGAGGCTGTGCGGGGTCCGGGTCCTCGGCATCGAGTCGCATGACACCCCCTCATTCGGGGCCGCGCTGCGCCGCTGGCTGGTCTACGGACTGCTGGGGGTCCTCGCGATCGGTGTCCTCAATGCGCTGTGGTGCCTCTTCGACCGGCCCTGGCGGCAGTGCTGGCACGACAAGGCGGCCGGTACGTTCGTGGCCTCGGCCGGGAGCTGAGCGGGATCGCCCGGCGGGACGCCACCGCTGAGCGGGGGGCCGGGCAACTCGAACGGCATACGGGCGGATGCGGCGGCCCCGGGGCTGGGTTCTACTCGGGCCATGAGCACCGATCAGCCGCAGGGCGGCGACGACGATCCGTTCCGGCAGAGGCCGCCGGGCGACCTCCCGCCGTACGGGGGCCCGGCCGGCGGTGGTCCGGCCGGCGGTGGTCCATACGGCGGTGGTCCGTATGGCGGTGGTCCGGCGAATCCCTATGGCGACCAGCATGGTGCCGCCGACCCATTGGCGGGCATGCCGCCGCTGGCGAACCGGTTCAAGCGGCTGGTCGCCCGGATCATCGACGGCCTGCTGGTGTCCATTCCGGTCAGCCTGGTCTTCTCGGCCTTCGCCTGGAGCAATTGGGACCCGTCCCACGACGAGACCAAGAACGCCGGGCTGGGGATGCTCATTTCCGTCGTGTACTTCGTCTACGAGGGGCTGATGCTCACCACGCGGGGGCAGACGGTGGGCAAGATGGCGATGAGGATCCGGGTGGCGCTGCTCGAGAACGGGGCCTCGCCCGAGGGCACGCCGGGCTGGACCCGGGCCGCGGTCTACAACCTGCCGCAGATCGTGCCCTGTTGTGGCTTTGTCTTCTGGCTGGTCAATGTGTTGTGGTGCACCTGGGACAAGCCCTACCACCAGTGCATCCACGACAAGGCGGCCAAGACCGTGGTGGTTTCGGTCTCACCCGGGCAGTGAGTGCTCGCTCATCCTGGCCGTGGCGGACTCGGTGCGCACCGCCGAGTGCTGCGGGGCCGGCGAGGCGCCGCGTGCCACGGTGTGTGAACTCCTGCGCGGCATGGGCACGGTGACGGCGACGAGCAGCCCGAGGGCCAGGGCGCCCAGGGCGACGACTGCGACTCCGATGCCCGACCTCGTCTGCGACAGCAGCAGCATGGCGAGAGTCGAGAACACTACGGTGGCCGAGCCATAGGCGATTTGTGCGGAAGTCGGACGCGGCATGACGGGATCCGTCCTCGGGGCATCGATGTGGGGTGCAGAGCCGACAGGGAAGAACCGCAAAAAGACTCTACGGTCCTGTCTGCCCGGCCGGAACGGGTAGTAAGCGCGCCCTTAGCGGCCGGGCCGGGAGCATCAGGGGCGCACGGAGGCCATCGCCCCGTCCGGGGGGCGGGGCAAACGCGCCCGCGTAGTCCGACGCCCGTACCGGACGTTACTGACACCCGCTCCCATATCGCCGGGCCGGGTGGGCGGCCTCGATGATATGGGCCGGCGTCATGATCACCTAGCGGTAGGTGTTGCTGCAGGTCAGCGGTGTTTTTTGGGGAAACCCCTGGCGGCCTGAGGTCGACCGCGTTTAGATGCAGGTGGTGGTGTTCTTATTGACACCGGTGCGGTGGAGAAGGGTGATGCGGATGGCAGGCGGTGGTTTTTCCAGGCTTCCGGACGGCAGCATGATCGTTGCCGTGTCGCTGCCCAGCCCGCCCGGTGGCAGTGTGCTGCCGGGCACTCGGGTACGGGTCCTGGTGCATGCGGGGAACCGGCAGCGTGCCCTGACCCGGCTGCGCAACCTCGGGTTGCGCGCGGTCTATCTGCGCGGCAACAGCGAGCCGCCGACACCGGACGAGATAAGCGCCGCGCTCTACCATCCGGACGGGCTGGTGTGGCGCTCGGCGCCGGATGACGACACGGAGTCCTGGCATCCGATAGCCACTCTGCTGCGGCGAAGACCGCTGGGGGCGGTGTAGTCCCCCCAGGGCGGGGGTTCAGCCCGAGATCACCACCGGCTTGCCGGTCAGGCGGACGCCCGCCTGGTCCATCTCCTCCAGCGCGCGCTTGGTGGTGTGCGGGGCGACCCCGGCGGTCAGGTCGAGCAGCACCTCGGTGTCGAAGCCCGCTCGCCGGGCGTCCAGCGCGGTGGCCCGTACGCAGTGGTCGGTGGCGATGCCGACCACGTCCACCCAGGTCACCCCGTGCTCGCGCAGCCAGTGCTGCAGGGTGGTGCCATTCTCGTCGGCGCCGTCGAAGGCGCTGTATCCGGCCTCATGGGCGCCCTTGTCGAAGACGGCGTCGAGGGCCCCGGAGGCGACGACGGGCGCCAGGTTGGGGTGGAAACCGCTGCCCTCGGTGCCCGCCACGCAGTGGGCGGGCCAGGAGTGCTCGTAGTCCGGGTGGTCGGAGAAGTGGTCCCCGGGGTCTATGTGGAAGTCGCGGGAGGCCACGATGTGGTCGTACGCCGAGGAGGCGTTGCCCACCAGGTCGGTTATGGCCGCGGCCACGTCGGCGCCGCCGGCCACCGCGAGGGCGCCGCCCTCGCAGAAGTCGTTCTGCACGTCGACGATGATCAGTGCTCGGTGCATGGTGCGGATCCTTTGCGGAAGGGCCCTCGGCCGACGGTGCGGATCGTCTCCTGTGACCGAGGGTAGTGACTCCCGTGCGGTTATGGGAGGGCACCCCCTGGTGCCGCCCCGGGCGGCGGTCAGAGGTATTCGGCGGGCAGCACCGGCTCGCCGCGCGAGAGCTGGGTCGCCGACATCGGCAGCAGCCTGCGGGCTGCCGTGTGGCGGTCCCGGGCCACGTCCAGCGGCTCGCGGGCGACGACCCTGCCCGCCCGCACCAGCTCCACCAGCAGCTGTCGGTTGGCCAGCTCGGCGGGGACCGGGCCGGTGCCGATCACTTCCGCCTCGGCGACGCCGTCGGCGTCCAGCCGGCGGGCGGCCCACTTGCGGCCGCCGATGGAGGTCTTGCCGCCCATCGACTTCTTGGCGACGGGCCGCAGCGCCGCGTCGGGGCCCGGGCCGTCCGCGCGGGCGACCAGCTTGTAGACCATCGAACACGTGGGGTGCCCGCTGCCGGTCACCAGCTGGGTGCCGACGCCGTAGGCGTCCACCGGTGCGGCGGCCAGCGAGGCGATGGCGTACTCGTCCAGGTCGCTGGTGACCACGATCTTGGTGTTGGTGGCGCCCAGCTCGTCCAGCTGCGCCCGCACCCGGTGGGCGAGCAGCAGCAGGTCGCCGGAGTCGATGCGGACCGCGCCCAGACCGGTGCTGGCGACCTCCACGGCCATCCGGACCGCCTCGGTCACGTCATAGGTGTCGACGAGCAGCGTTGTCGCTCCTCCGAGTGAATCGACCTGCGCCGTGAAGGCGTCGCGTTCGCTGTCGTGCAGCAAGGTGAAGGCGTGCGCGCTGGTGCCGACGGTGGGGATGTTGTAGCGGAATCCGGCGGCGAGGTCCGAGGTGGTGGCGAAGCCACCCACATAGGCGGCGCGGGCGGCGGCGACGGCCGCCAGTTCATGGGTGCGGCGGGCGCCCATCTCGATCAGCGGCCGCCCGCCCGCCGCGACCGACATCCGGGAGGCGGCCGCCGCGACCGCCGAGTCGTGGTTGAGGATCGACAGGATCACCGTCTCCAGCAGCACCGCCTCCGCGAAGGTGCCCTCGACCCGCATGACGGGCGATCCCGGGAAGTACACCTCGCCCTCCGGGTAGCCCCAGATGTCACCGCGGAACCGGTAGTCGGCGAGCCAGCCGAGGGTCGGCTCGTCCACGATCCGGTGCTCGGCCAGGAACTGCAGGACGGCCGGGTCGAAGCGGAAGTTCTCCACGGCGTCCAGCACTCGGCCGGTGCCCGCGACCACGCCGTAGCGGCGGCCCTCGGGCAGCCGGCGGGTGAAGACCTCGAACACCGAGCGGCGGTCGGCGGTGCCGGCCCGCAGCGCGGCCTGCACCATCGTGAGTTCATACCGGTCGGTGAAGAGGGCGGTCGACGGCACAGCCACCGGCAGTCCCAGGTCCGCAGCGTTCACTTGGCCCTACCTCGCATTTCCGTGCTGGTTCCGGCTGGGATGCTACCGCGAATACTCGTCAGAGTGACGATTTCCGGGGGTCGTTTGTGCGGAGCCCGACCCCGAGTGGCAGCATGGAAACCGTGAGTGTTGCGCCGGTGGAGATCGAACGTCCCGAGACGGGTGAGTCACCTTTCGCGGTGGCGGAGCCCGACGTCCCATGGGTAACCCTGGTCCACAACGACCCCGTGAACCTCATGAGTTATGTGACGTATGTCTTCCAGAGCTACTTCGGCTACTCCAAGGACAAGGCCCGCAAACTGATGCTCGATGTCCATCACAAGGGACGCGCCACCGTCTCCAGCGGCAGCCGCGAGGAGATGGAGCGCGACGTGCAGGCGATGCACGGATACGGCCTGTGGGCGACCCTGACGCAGGACCGTTGATGGCCGGGCACTTCGAGCCGCTTCCCGGCGGCGGGGCCGCCCTTGCCCTGGACGAGGTCGAGATCTCCATCCTGCGCACCCTGGCCGTGCAGCTGCTCGAGCTGATCGGGCCGGGGGACGAGCACGGCCCGGAGTCCGCCGATCCGCTCGCCCGGCTGTTCGCCGAGGGGCCCAGCGAGCCGCCCGCCGACCCGGCGCTCGCCCGGCTCTTCCCGGACGCCTATGGCACGCCCGGCGCCGAGCAGGACCGCCAGGCGCGCGCCCATGCCGCGGAATTCCGCCGCTACACCGAGAACGACCTGCGGGCCCGCAAGCGGGATGACGCCTTTGGCGTGGTCCGCTCGCTGGACTCGCTGACGGTGGCCGGTGACCAGGCGGCGGTGCTGCGGCTGGCGCCGGAGCAGGCGCGGCAGTGGCTCGGCGCGCTCAATGATCTGCGGCTGACGATCGGGACCCGGCTGGAGATCACGGAGGACGACGACGGCGAGGCGCTGTTCCGGCTGCCGGACGACGATCCGCGCAAGCCGATGGTGATGGCGTACCTCTGGCTCGGGGGGCTCCAGGAGACGCTTGTCGAGGCGCTGATGTCCTGAGTGTTCGCATAACGAACACTCCAGTCCGGATAACGATCCCATCACCGCAGTGGCGGCTATTGAGGATGCTTATTACGTTTGTCCTAAATTTCCTGTGACCTGCACCATAGTTCGAACAAGCGATCTAGCTGTTAACCGTGATAAACCCTTACGACCTGCCTCTGTGACGCCACCCATGTCGCGGCAGGAACGCTGAGCCGACCGACCGTCGGCTGCGCAGGACTCCATCCGGGGGGATCGGAACCCGATCCGGAACGGCCGGATCGGTATGGAGAAAGGCGTTCCATACATGACCTCTGAGCAGGTCGCGGACCGCACCTCAGGCGATGCCGAGATGCGGGACGGAAGCGGACAGGATGCTTCCGAGGGTTACCAGCGGGGGCTGGGCAACCGACAGATCCAAATGATCGCCATTGGCGGCGCGATAGGCACCGGCCTCTTTCTCGGTGCCGGTACGGCCATTCACAAGGCGGGCCCCAGCCTGATCCTGGCCTATGCGATAGCCGGCCTTGTCATCTTCTTCATCATGCGCGCGCTCGGCGAGCTGCTCATGTACCGCCCGGTTTCGGGCTCCTTCTCCGACTACGCCCGGGAATTCCTCGGCCCCTTCTGGGGATATGTGACCGGCTGGACCTACTGGCTGTTCTGGGTCGTCACCGGCATCACCGAGGTCACCGCGGCCGCCACCTATGTGCAGTGGTGGTGGCACGACGTCCCGCAGTGGGCTTCCGCCCTCGGCTTCACGGTCGTCCTCTACCTCGCCAACCTGATCTCGGTAAAGCTCTTCGGCGAGCTGGAGTTCTGGTTCTCCATGGTCAAGGTCACCGCCATCATCGGCATGATCCTGATCGGCATCGGCGTGCTCACCCTCGGCTTCTCCAAGGCCGGTGACACCGCCTCCGTCAGCAACCTCTGGTCGCACGGCGGCTTCTTCCCCAACGACATCAAGAGCACCCTGATGACGTTGCAGATCGTGATGTTCGCCTTTATGGCCGTCGAACTGGTCGGTGTCACCGCGGGCGAGGCCAAGGACCCCAAGAAGACCCTCCCCAAGGCGATCAACACCGTCCCGTGGCGGATCGCGGTCTTCTACATCGGTGCGCTCATCATCATCCTGTCCGTGGTCCCATGGACCGAGTTCATATCCGGGACCAGCCCCTTCGTCGAGGCGTTCAAGAAGATCGGCTTGCCGGGCGGTGCCGGAATCGTCAACTTCGTGGTGCTCACCGCGGCGCTGTCCTCCTGCAACTCCGGCATGTACTCCACCGGCCGCATGCTGCGGGACCTCGCGCTCAACGGCCAGGGTCCGAAGTTCTTCGGGCAGCTCACCAGGAACGGCCTGCCGCTGCGCGGCACCACGGCCTCCGCCGCGCTGATGCTCGTCGGTGTGTGGATCAACTACCAGTGGCCGGGCGAGGCGTTCACCTATGTGGTGTCCTTCGCGACCATCTCCGGCATGTGGGCCTGGATCATGATCCTGATCTCCCAGCTCCGCTACCGCCGCAAGGCCGACCGGGGAGAGCTGCCGCAGTCGGAGTTCAAGGCCCCCGGCGCACCCTGGACCAGCCTCTTCGCGCTTGCCTTCATCGGCATGGTGATCGTGCTGATGGGCATCGACAAGGACACCAGGATCTCGCTCTACTGCGCCCCGATCTGGGGCGCCCTCATGGTCGGCTCCTACTTCGTGCTCAAGGCCCGCAACCCGCAGGCCTTTGCGCGCAAGGACTACTCGGCGCAGGTCCCCGAGGTCGACACGGTCGCCTGATCCGGCCTCCCGCAGGGCCCGCTCGCACCCCTTGGGGCGCGAGCGGGCCCGCTGCCTATGCTGGCCGCATGCTGACCATCTCCCAGGCCCTGTACGACCAGATCGTCGCGCACGCCCGCGCCGACCACCCCGACGAGGCATGCGGCATGGTCGCCGGCCCGGCCGGCAGCGGCCGCCCCGAGCGGTTCATCCCGATGCTCAACGCCGCCCGCTCGCCCACCTTCTACGAGTTCGACTCCACGGACCTCCTCAAGCTCTACCGCGAACTGGACGACCGCGACGAGGAACCCGTGATCATCTACCACTCGCACACCGCGACCGAGGCCTACCCCTCCCGCACCGACATCTCCTACGCCAATGAACCCGGTGCCCACTACGTCCTGGTCTCCACTGCGGACACCGACGACGCGGGGCCCTTCCAGTTCCGCTCGTACCGCATCCTGGACGGCCAGGTCACCGAGGAGGAGGTCAGGGTCGTCCCGGCGTACTGACCGGCGTACTGACAGCTGAGACAAGGCCGTCCGGATAGCGGGACGAACATACGGGCCGCGCACGGGGAATCGATACCATGCGCCCATGGTTCTCCAGGACGTGAGCGAGCGGACGCCGGGTGTCCGGCTGGTCACCCGCCTGCACATCGACCTGTGCCGTCTCGCCGGCGCGGCATGACGGCCGCGGTGCCGGGCGCCCCCGCTGTCCCACGCGTACCACCGCCACCCTTCCGCACTCCGACAGGAATACATCCATGGCCATCGAGGTCCGCATCCCGACCATCCTCCGCACCTACACCGACGACCAGAAGACCGTCGAGGGCAGCGGTGCCACCATCGAGGAGCTCTTCCGGGACCTGGAGACCCGCCACAAGGGCATCCGCGAGCGCCTGGTCGACGACGGCGGCGAGCTGCGCCGCTTTGTGAACGTCTACCTCAACGACGAGGACGTCCGCTTCCTCGGTGGCCTCGCCACCCAACTCGGCGACGGCGACAGCGTCACCATCCTGCCGGCGGTCGCCGGCGGCATGGCCTGAGGCAGGTATGCGCTACGACAGCCCGCCGGCCGCGGTGGGCAACACCCCGCTGGTGCGCCTGCCGCGCCTCTCGCCGTCCGCGGACGTCCGGATCTGGGCCAAGCTCGAGGACCGCAACCCCACCGGTTCGATCAAGGACCGCCCCGCCCTGTACATGATCGAACAGGCGGAGAAGGACGGTCGGCTCACCCCGGGCAGCACCATCCTCGAGCCCACCTCGGGCAACACCGGTATCTCGCTTGCCATGGCGGCCCGGCTCAAGGGCTATCGCATCGTCTGCGTCATGCCCGAGAACACCAGCCAGGAGCGGCGCCAACTGCTCGCCATGTGGGGCGCGGAGATCATCTCCTCACCGGCCGCGGGCGGCTCCAACACCGCCGTGCGCGTCGCCAAGGAGCTGGCCGCCGAACACCCCGACTGGGTGATGCTCTACCAGTACGGCAACCCCGACAACGCCGGCGCCCACTACGCCACCACCGGCCCCGAGATCCTCTCCGACCTCCCGGAGATCACCCACTTCGTGGCCGGACTCGGCACCACCGGCACCCTGATGGGCGTCGGCCGCTACCTCCGCGAACAGCGCCCCCAAGTGGAGATCGTCGCCGCCGAACCGCGCTATGACGACCTGGTCTACGGACTGCGCAACCTGGACGAGGGCTTTGTACCCGAGCTCTACGACGAATCGGTCCTCACCACGCGCTACTCCGTCGGCTCCACGGACGCCGTCCGTCGCACCCGCGAACTCCTCACCGAGGAAGGCATCTTCGCGGGCGTCTCCACCGGCGCCGTCCTGCACGCCGCACTCGGCGTGGCCCGCAAGGCCCAACGGGCCGGGCTGCACGCCGACATCGCCTTTATCGTCGCCGACGGTGGCTGGAAGTACCTTTCCACCGGTGTCTACACCGCCCCCAGCACCGAGGCCGCGGTCGAGGCCCTGCACGGCCAACTCTGGGCCTGAGCCCAAAACACCGCAGTCGGTCAGGTGACGACAGAATTGTGCACGGATGAACTGCCACTACCGATGTTGCCGACCGGCTGACATCATCCCGTAGGAGACGCACATGAACTGTCCCGCATGTGGATCTTCGGACATGAGGCAACTCAACAATGGAAACTGGCAGTGCGGAAGCTGCGGCGCAGTCACGGCTGGACCGGGCGGCGTGGGATGCGCTCGCCCCTGAGACACGTGAACGGCTGGCGGACTTCATCTCGCCGGAGGAGTTCACGGTGACGGCAGGCAGCAAGGAGTCCGCCGATCGCTTCCGGCGCTTCATGGACACCCTCGACCGGGCCGAGCAGCACCGGTCCCTCTAACACCACACCCGCACACCCGGCCCCGTCCGCGCCACCGAGGCATGGACGGGGCCTTGCTGCGCCAGGGCCCCGGCCCGCTCCGCGGACCTGCCGTCCGTCCTGGTGATTCCAGCCACACACCCGCCCCGCACAGGAGCCACCGCCCACTTCCCGCCTTACCCTCGGACGCACCGCATGGCCACCAGCCCCCCGTCCCAGCCCGGAGGTTCAGGCCCGCATGAAGCTCACCGTCGTCGGATGCGCGGGGTCGTTCCCGTCCACGGAATCTGCCTGCTCGAGCTACCTCGTAGAGGCCGACGGCTACCGGCTGCTCCTCGACATGGGCAATGGCGCCCTCGGCGAGCTGCAGCGCCACATCGGTCTGTACGACCTCGACGCCGTGCTCCTCTCCCACCTGCACGCCGACCACATCATCGACATGTGCGGCTACTTCGTCGCCCGTTACTACCGCCATGAGGGCGGCCGGGCCGACGCGATCCCCGTCTATGGGCCGGCCGGGACCGAGGAACGACTGCTCACCGCGTACGGCGATGTGCCGCACGCGGCCTGCATGAGCGAGGTGTTCGACTTCCGGACGCTCGCCCCGGGCGACTTCACCGTGGGGCCGCTCACCGTTCGTACCGACCGGGTCCGCCACCCCGTCGAGGCGTTCGCCTTCCGGGTCGAGCACAACCGCTCGTCCCTGGTCTACTCGGGCGACACCGGGCCCTGCGACGCGCTGTACGACCTGTCCAAGGACGCGGACCTGCTGCTGTGCGAGGCCTCGTTCACCCAGGGCAAGGAAGACATCCCGGACCTGCACCTCAATGGTCTGGAGGCGGGGGAGTGCGCGGCCCGCGCGGGTGTCCGGCGCCTGGTGCTCACCCACATCCCGCCGTGGACGGACCCGCTGAAGAACCTCCGTGACGCGCGCTCGGTCTACGACGGCCCGGCCGAGCTGGCGCACGCGGGCGCGGTGTACGAGCTCTAGGGGGTGCGAGGAGGCCCCCGGAACCGATGCCGCGGTTCCGGGGGCCTCCTTGTGGAGCTCCAGCAGGTCAGGCTTTCGCCTCGGCCTTGCTCTTGGCCTTGCCGCTCCCCTTGGCGGTGGCCTTCACATCGGCCTTGTCGGGCTCGCCGTACGCGAGCTCGTCATCGGCCTCGCGCCCCGGGGTCTTCAGATCGAACTTGATGATCGCGAAGCGGAAGACCGTGTAGTAGACCACCGCGAAGCACAGGCCGACCAGGACCAGCAGCCACGGTTGGCTGGCCTTGAACAGGTTGAGGAAGAAGTCGATCGCACCGGCGGAGAAGCCGAAGCCGTCCTTCATGCCGAGCGCCCAGGTCAGGGCCATCGAGACACCGGTGAGCACCGCGTGCAGCGCGTACAGCACCGGGGCGACGAACATAAAGCTGAACTCGATCGGCTCCGTGACACCGGTGACGAACGAGGTGAGCGCCAGCGAGAGCATCATGCCGCCGACGACCTTGCGCTTCTCCGGGCGGGCGCAGTGCACGATCGCCAGGCAGGCGGCGGGCAGCGCGAACATCATGATCGGGAAGAAGCCGGTCATGAACTGGCCCGCGTTCGGGTCACCCTCGAGGAAGCGGGCGATGTCGCCGGACTTGCCGTGGTAGTCACCGGCCTGGAACCACGGGAAGGAGTTGAGCAGGTGGTGCATGCCGACCGGGATCAGACCACGGTTGGCGACACCGAAGATACCGGCGCCCACGGCGCCCGAACCGACCAGCCACTCACCGAAGTTGTGCAGCCCCGTGCCGAGGACGGGCCAGATGTAGCCGAAGGCGATGCCGAGAACCAGGCCCGCGAAGGACGACAGGATCGGGACGAGGCGACGGCCGCCGAAGAAGCCCAGCCACTCGGGCAGCTTGGTCCGGTGGAACCGCTGGTAGAGCAGGGCGACCGCGAGGCCCACCACAATGCCGCCGAGCACCTTGGCGTCGGCGGGTGCCGCCGTCATGGCGATCTTGCCGTCGACCACCTTCGCGACCTTCGGCAGGCTGTCGTCGGTGAAGGTGGCGAGGACCTTGTTGAAGACCAGGTAACCGGCCACGGCCGCAAGGGCGGTGGAGCCGTCCGCCTTCTTGGCGAAGCCGATCGCGACACCCACGGCGAACAGCAGCGGCATGTTGTCGAGGAGCGCACCGCCGCCCGCCGCCATAAACTGGGCGATCTTGTTCAGGACATGCGGCAGCGACGGCCTGCCGAGCAGGTCGTCCTGGCCCAGCCGGACCAGCAGGGCGGCGGCGGGCAGCACCGCGACCGGCAGCATGAGGCTGCGGCCGATACGCTGGGCGACCGCCATGGTGCTCTTTCCGAAGCCCGGCTTGTCGGCTTTCGCGGCAGCATTGGCGCTGGCCGTACTCATCGGATTCCTCCAGGTGAGGCCGGCGCTCGGGGGAAGGGGGGACGGCCGGCTTATGGTCTACACCACTCAGTGGTTTAGACCTGTTGTAGCACGTGAAGCGGGCATAAAGGAATCCGTGCTCCCAAGTGGTCTGGATCACTCGGTGACGCCCCCCGGTGGCCGCTACTCCACGGCCTCCCGCTCGATCTCCTGCGCCACTTCCTCCGGTTCCCGGCCCGGCGTCGGAAGGTCGAACCTGACGATGGCGAACCGGAAGACCGCGTAGTAGACGATCGCAAAGCCGAGGCCGATCGGAATGATCAGCCAAGGCCTGGTCGCCAGCCCCCAGTTGATCACGTAGTCGATCAGTCCGGCCGAGAAGCTGAAGCCGTCGTGCACGCCCAGCGCCCAGGTCACTGCCATGGAGACGCCGGTGAGCACCGCATGCAGGACATAGAGCAGTGGGGCGATAAAGAGGAAGGAGTACTCGATCGGCTCCGTCACGCCCGTCACAAACGACGTCAGGGCCACCGAGAGCATCATGCCCTCGACCATCCGGCGATGCTCCGGCCGGGCCGAGCGGGCGATCGCCAACGCCGCGGCCGGCAGCGCAAACATCATGATCGGGAAGAAGCCCGAGGTGAACTGCCCCGCCGTCGGGTCGCCCGCGAGAAAGCGGTTGATGTCCCCATGCACCACCGTGCCATCCGGCTTGGTGAACTCACCAAACTGGAACCACATAAAGGTGTTCAGGAACTGATGCAGACCGATCACCAACAGGGCGCGGTTCGCCACCCCAAAGACACCCGAGCCCGCCGACCCCAGATCCGACAGCCACCTGCTGAAGCTGGTGAGCGCATGCCCCACCGGCGGCCAGACCCAGAGGCAGACCACCGCGAAGACCAGCGCCACAAACGACATCATGATCGGCACCAGCCGGCGGCCATTGAAGAAGCCCAGCCAGTCCACCAGCCGCACCCGGTGGAACCGCATCCAGAACCAGGCGCTCAGCAGACCGATCACAATCCCGCCGAACACCCCCGGATTCTGGAAGGACGCCAGGCTCGCCGTCCCCGTCCCCGTCACACAGACCCCGCTCCACAGACCCGCACCACTGAACCTGGCCGTATGCGGGCAATCCTCCGGAAACTGGTGCAGCACCGAGTAGTAGACGAGGAACGCCACCACCGCCGCCAGGGCCGTCGAACCGTCCGCCTTCTTCGCCATCCCGATGGCCACCCCCACACAGAACAGCAGCGGCAGCCCCAGACCAGAATCCAGCAGCGCCCCGCCCGCGCCCGCGAAGACCTTGGCCACATCGGTCCAGCCGAGACCGTCCTTGCCGAAGACATCCGGCTGTCCCAGCCGGTTGAGGATCCCGGCCGCCGGGAGCACCGCGATCGGCAGCTGCAGGCTGCGCCCCATCTTCTGCAGGCCGGAGAAGAGCCCCTGCGCCCAGGCCTTCAGAGGGGACTCGACGGCACTCGAACTCATCGTTCTCCTCCGGGTGGCCCCTGGCGGTCGTTCCTCCGGCGGGTGCCGCATACTGGTGTAGACCACTTGTCCGGGTGCGATACGCGCCCCGGGAGCGCGGCGCCCGGTGATCGCCATCTTTCGCGAGCTGGCGGACAAACGCCCGCATAGTTGGTCTGAACGTGGGTTAGCGTGGGAAAGCCGGTCGGCGAGACCGCCGAAGGGCCTGAGACAACCAGGAGTGCACATGGCCACCAAGGCTGAGAAGATCGTC
Source organism: Streptomyces xingningensis (assembly GCF_054957865.1). Classification (NCBI taxonomy): domain Bacteria; kingdom Bacillati; phylum Actinomycetota; class Actinomycetes; order Kitasatosporales; family Streptomycetaceae; genus Streptomyces; species Streptomyces xingningensis. The sequence goes on along the minus strand of NZ_JBDJPF010000016.1, from coordinate 55,969 downwards.
GCCGGACTGGGCGGGATCGACAACATCGAGGAGATCGAGGGCTGCATCACCCGCCTCCGCACCGAGGTTGCCAACCCCGACCTGGTCGACGAGGCCGCCCTCAAGGCCGCCGGCGCCCACGGCGTCGTGCGGATGGGCACCGCCATCCAGGTCGTCATCGGCACCGACGCCGACCCGATCGCGGGCGAGATCGAAGACATGATGTGAGCCGCTGAGCTCCACCGCCCAGGGCCCCGCCCCGGACCCCACCCGGTCCGGACGGGGCCCCGCGCGAACCCCGATAGGCTCGTCACCATGTCTCGCATCGACGGCCGCACCCCCGACCAGCTCCGCCCCGTGACCATCCAGCGCGGCTGGAGCAAGCACGCAGAGGGCTCCGTCCTCGTCTCCTTCGGCGACACCAAGGTCTTCTGCACCGCCAGCGTCACCGAGGGCGTGCCCCGCTGGCGCAAGGGCACCGGCGAGGGCTGGGTCACCGCCGAATACGCGATGCTCCCGCGCGCCACCAACACCCGCGGCGACCGAGAATCCGTACGCGGCAAGATCGGCGGCCGCACCCATGAGATCTCCCGCCTCATCGGCCGCTCGCTGCGCGCCGTCATCGACTACAAGGCCCTCGGCGAGAACACCATCGTCCTCGACTGCGACGTCCTCCAGGCCGACGGCGGCACCCGCACCGCCGCCATCACCGGCGCCTATGTCGCCCTCGCCGACGCCATTGCCTGGGCCCAGAACAAGAAACTCATCCGCCACGGCCGCAACCCCCTCACCGGCACCGTCTCCGCCGTCAGCGTCGGCATCGTCGACGGCATCCCCCTCCTCGACCTCTGCTACGAGGAGGACGTCCGCGCCGAGACCGACATGAACGTCGTCTGCACCGGCGACGGCCGCTTCGTCGAGGTCCAGGGCACCGCCGAATCCGAGCCCTTCGCCCGCGAAGAGCTCAACTCCCTGCTGGACCTGGCCGTCAAGGGCTGCGCAGACCTGGCCACGACCCAGCGTGAGGCCTTGGCCAGGACGTTGTAGCTAGGATTTGTGGGGGTACGGACCGGGGCCGTACCCCCACAACCCGAGGGGAACCACTCATGGCACCGTGCAGACGCCGCCACACCACCACCATCGCGGCACTCGCCCTCCTCGCCCTGCCCCTCCTCGCCGCCTGCTCCCAGGACTCCGGCCGGGCCACCGACTGCGCCGGCCTCGCCAAGGACCTGGCCAAGGACGCGAGCGCCCTCAAGCGCGCCCTCGCCGACAACTCCAAGGATCCGCAGAGTGCCCAGGAGTTCGTGGACAAGCTCAACCGCGACCTCGGCAAGCTCGCCAAGCGCGACAAGAACGACACCGGCGTCAAGGACGCCATTGGCGAGCTGACCGCCGCCGCCGACGACATCCAGGACAGCATCGGCGACGGCGAACGCCCGGACGCCGCCTCCCTCACCAAGGCCGCCGACGCCCTCACCAAGGCCTGCACCGCAGGCTGACCCCCTCGGCGCGCCGGGGATAATCGGACCCCATGAACCAGCGCCTCATCCTTGCCACCCGCAACAGCAACAAGATCACCGAGCTGCGCGCCATCCTCGCCGATGCGGGTCTCTCCGACATCGAACTCGTCGGCGCCGACGCCTACCCCGAGATCCCCGACGTCAAGGAGACCGGCGTCACCTTCGCCGAGAACGCCCTCCTCAAGGCCCACGCCCTGGCCCGGGCCACCGGCCACCCCGCCGTCGCCGACGACTCCGGCCTCTGCGTGGACGTCCTGAACGGCGCCCCCGGCATCTTCTCCGCCCGCTGGTCCGGCCGCCACGGCGACGACAAGGCCAACCTCGACCTGCTCCTCGCCCAACTCTCCGACATCCCCGACGAGCACCGCGGCGCCCACTTCGCCTGCGCCGCGGCCCTGGCCCTGCCGGACGGCACCGAGCGGGTGGTCGAGGGCCGCCTGGAGGGCACGCTGCGGCATGCGCCGGCGGGGTCGGGGGGCTTTGGCTACGACCCGATCCTGCAGCCGGCGGGGGAGACGCGGACGTGCGCGGAGCTGACGGCGGAGGAGAAGAACGCGATCAGCCACCGGGGGCGGGCGTTCCGGGGGCTGGCGGGGGTGGTGCGGGAGTTGTTGGGGTGAACAAACGAGGAGGGGCCGCCCTGGGCGGGGCGGCCCCTCAGACGGTGCGGCCGGTGGGATTCGAACCCACACGGGATTTCTCCCACAGCGTTCTAAGCGCTGCTCGGCTGCCTGTTACGACACGGCCGCAGGCGCCCACCATCCTATCGGTCTGGTAGGCGTTGCGGCATACCGGTTCGTGTTATCTGGTACCCAGGGACTCCTTCCGGCTTCTGCCACCCCGGCACCAGGTGCTGGTGATCGCATGGCAGTTGGGGCACAGCAAGCGAAGATTCTCCGGCCGGTCATCGGCCCAGTCGCCGTTGATGTGGTCGATCTCCAGAGTCATGGGCTTGCCCCGCCACATGGGGTCTGTGCCACAGCACACGCACCTTTCCGGGATGCCGATCTCGCGGAGTGCCCGGCGGAGATGCGCTGTCCGGGTGCGGCGCTGACCACCGTGTTTCACGAGCAGCTCCTCCGCAGTCTTCTTGGGGGTTGTACCGGGTTTGCCCCGCTGATGCGCCTGTCCCAGAAAGTGCGATGTCGTGAGGCCGTCGTCCGCTATCCACCGGTGCAGCAGGTTGCGTTGACTGGTCGTTTCCGGCTGGCCCAGTCGCCGCAGCGTTTCGGCAATGGAGAAGGATTGGGAAACGGCTTCACGGAGGACATCTGTCGATGGCCGTGGCCCGTTCTTGCGGTACTTGGGGCGGCGGAAGTGCGAGATGTCGATCTCGAAGTGTGCGAAGCGCCGGTAGAGGTACCGAGTGAGATAGCTGTAGGGCCGAGTTCCGAAGAACGCGATGACCTCGTTGATGTCCGCACACTTCTCGGCGGCTTCGGCTAGGCGTTCCTTTGTGTAGAGGATGCCGCTGTTCACCGTCCGTCACCGCCTGGCCTTGCCGCGACCGCGGTAGGTGTCGGTCGTCGAGTGGCAGTTGGGACAGAGGAACCGCAGATTCTCGATGCGGTTGTTGCGCCAGTTACCGTCGATGTGGTCCACCTCATGGGGCAGTGGGCGCCCCTGCCAAGTGGGTTCGGCACCGCAGAGTGCGCAACGATCGGCGACGCCGAGTTCCAGCATGGCTTTTTTGAGTCTGCCGCTCTGCACGCGACGGGCGTTGGTCGTCTGCTCGATGAGCAACTCCGTCGGTGTGCGGTGACGTCGACCCGCTGCCTTCGAAGCACGGGCTTGAGCGGTGAAGTGCGAGGTGTCGATGCCGAAGGCACGGATCCGGCGACTGATGTGCGTGTGGTGACCGCCGACGACCTCGAGGCCTAGATGCCACAGGACTTCGCTCACGTTTGACGACTTCGCCACCGCTGATTCGAGGATCTCCTTTGTCCAGCGTGCGCCCTCGCGCTCGAAGTGGGCAGTGTCGACTCCCATCGACCTCATGCGGTCGTGGATGTAGCGACGAGTCGAACTCTTAGGATCCACACCAAGCTTGACCAACGCCTCCGACAAGGTCCGCGACGAGCGCGCGGCTTCGCTGAGACGTTCTCGGGTGTACGGGCTGACGGACACGATTCCCCTCTCCCGCCACACTCCCCAAGGGCGGAACCAGGGCACGGCCGCGCGGGCCGTACCCCGCTCCCGCCCGGTGCTGCGGCGGTTGCGTTCGCTGGGTACGGCCACTCAGAGCAAGCGGCCTCGCCTCCTCCAACGACCGCACCCGCGATCGGTTACGCCATCCGGGGGAAGGCGGCCGGGCGCCGTCCCCTCGCAGAAACCTCATATCGGCCGAACGGAACGCGTGGCCCGATTTCTCCGTCCCTCACATCGAAGGATCGAAGGCCGGAGATCGAAGGCCGGGGGAGGGCCCGTGAGCCCCAGGGCCCGCGAACCCCCGAGGTACCGAGGAAGAGAGCCCGATGACCGATCGCGTCGTGCCCCGACCGCCCCGCCGGGTCGGCCTGCGCACCGTTGTGGCGGTGTTCTCGGTGGTGACGGTGCTGGCGCTCGGCGGGCTGTGTCTGGACCGGGCCACCGAGCGGTCGCGGGCGGTGGCCGCCGCGCCGAAGACGGCGGCGGTGCAGCACCAGGAGGCGAGTCGCGAGGTGCAGGCGGAGATCGACGCCTCGGGGTCGGGCGTGCTGCCGGGGGTGCGGGACTGCGGGCTGGGGGAGCCGGAGTTGGAGCCGGAGATCATCACGCTCGCCTGTGCCAATGAAGGGACCGTGGCCAGCGGCATCAAATGGGAGGAGTACGAGGCGGAGCAGGCCGAGGGCAGCGGTGTCGTCCAGGTGTCGGGTGGGGCGAGCGGCGCGGCGCGGACCTCGTTCCCGGCGCGCTTCGTCCTGCACAGCCCGAAGAACGTCAACGGTCAGCTGGCGTTCACCTCCCTCGAGGTCCGGTACACCGGCATGACGCCTGCCGGCAAGGCCACGGAGACGTACTCGATTTGATGGGTATCCGTGGCCGGATCGCGCTCGCGATCTCCTCCGTCACCGCCCTCGCCGTGGTGCTGCTCGGTGTTGCCGTGCATCACATCTCCGGCCTGGAGCGGGACAAGAAGGCGATGTCCCAGCAGGACCATCTGCTGAGCTCGGCGCTCCAGCTGTACAAGCAGAACGGGAAGCTGTCCCTGGGCGCGCAGCTGGACGACTCGGCGCTGCCGGCTCCGCTGGCCAAGGCGCTGGCGAGGGGGCCGCGTACCTACATCAGTGGCGGAGCGGACCCGCGGGTGTGGGCGGCGGTGCGGGTCGAGGGCCGGGGGGTGCTGTCGATCTCCACCTCCTACTCGAAGCGTGACTCCTATCAGGAGGCGCTGGACAAGGCGTTGGTGATAGCCGGGGGCGGGACGGTGGTGCTGTCGGCGGTGGTGGCGTGGTTTGTGGCGCAGAGCCTGTCCCGGCGGCTGCGGCACAGCGCCGCGACGGCGCGGCGGATCGCGGCGGGTGAGGCGCCGGATGTGGGTGCGCCGGTCGGTCGTGGCCGGGACGAGGTGGCGGAGTTGGAGCGGTCGGTGCAGGCGATGGCGGCGTCGCTGGCGGACCGGGTGCTGGCGGAGCGGGAGTTCACCGCCGATGTGGCGCATGAGCTGCGGACGCCGGTGGCGGGGCTGGTGGCCTCGGCGGAGCTGTTGCCGCATCCGCGGGCGGTGGAGATGGTGCAGGACCGGGCGCAGGCGCTGCGGTCGCTGGTGGAGGACCTGCTGGAGGTGTCCCGGCTGGATGCCGGGGTGGAGAGCGCGCAGCTGGACGCGGTGGAGTTGCCGTCGCTGGTGCGTGGGGTTGTGAAGCGGGCGCGTGGTCAGCGTGGGGTGGACGAGGTGGCGGTCGAGGTGGTCGGCGAGGGCCGGATCGTGGCCACGGACGCGCGTCGGGTGGAGCGGATCCTGGTGAATGTCCTGGCCAATTCGGCGAAGCACGGTAAGCCGCCGATCGAGGTCCGGGTGGAGGGCACCCGGATCGTGGTGCGGGATCACGGCAGCGGCTATCCGCCGGAGCTGGTGAGCCAGGGGCCGCGGCGGTTCCGTACGGCCGCGCCGGAGCGGGGTACGGGGCATGGCCTGGGGCTGACGATCGCGGTGGGGCAGGCGGCGGTGCTGGGGGCGCGGCTGGAGTTCGGTACGGCGGAGGGCGGTGGGGCGCAGGCCGTCCTCGACCTGCCGGAGGCCGAGGACGAGCCGGCGGGCGATGGCCCACAGGACGGGGTTGTCAGAGCCCCAGGTCCTTGATGATCTTGGCGACATGGCCGGTGGCCTTGACGTTGTAGAGGGCGCGCTCGACCTTGCCCTGCTCGTCGACGATCACCGTGGAGCGGATGACTCCGGTGACGGTCTTGCCGTAGAGCTTCTTCTCGCCGAAGGCGCCATAGGCCTCCAGGACCTTTTTGTCGGGGTCGCCGACGAGGGTGACCTTGAGGTCTTCCTGCGCGCGGAACTTGGCGAGCTTCTCGGGCTTGTCGGGGGAGATGCCGATGACGTCGTAGCCGTGTCCGGCGAGGAAGTCGAGGTTGTCGGTGAAGTCGCAGGCCTGCTTGGTGCAGCCGGGGGTCAGGGCGGCGGGGTAGAAGTAGACGATGACCTTGCGGCCCTGGTGGTCGGCGAGCGAGATCTGCTTGCCGTCCGCGTCGGGAAGGGCGAAGGCGGGGGCGGTGTCGCCAGGCTGGAGTCGCTCGCTCATACGGTTCCTCGGGGTTCGCTGGTCGAAATGGCTGCTGCCGTCTGTTGCTCCCCGAGCCTAGGGGGTGTCCGGTGGGTCGGCACAGGGCTTGGCCAGGCCGTCCGTCGGGGGTGCCATGGGGCGCGGTGGCCGGTGAGCTGACAGACTGTGGTCATCACTCTTAATCACTCCTATGAGACGACGGAGGCAGCGCGGTGCCGGAAGCCAGGACCCCTGCGCAGATCGAGGCGGACATCGCCCGCAGGCGTGGTGAGCTCGCCGTGACGCTCGACGAGATCGGAGTGCGGTTGCATCCGAGCACGATCATCGGGGATGCCAGGGCGAAGGTGGCCTCGAAGGTGGATCACACCGCGGGGCGGGCCGGTGCGCTGGCGGACCGGGTGGTGGCGGATGTGCGGTCCCGGTTTGTGACGGACGAGGGTGTGCCGCGGCTGGAGCGGATCATCCCGGCGGCGATGCTGGCCGTGGGCGTGCTGGGTCTGCTGACGGTGTCCTCCCGCCGGCGCCGGGCGTAGCCGGATCGAACCCTGTGGCGCCGGAGCCCGGCGTCGGCAGGTACGGTCATGGCGTGAGCACGCATACGACCCACGACAAGCTGCCCATCCGGATGCTCCATGACCGGGTGCTGGTTCGGACGGACATTCCCGAGGGCGAGCGCCGGTCCACCGGCGGCATCGTCATTCCGGCGACGGCGGCGGTGGGCCGTCGGCTGGCCTGGGCCGAGGTCGTGGCGGTCGGGCAGAACGTGCGCACGGTGGAGCCCGGTGACCGGGTGCTCTACGACCCGGAGGACCGTGCGGAGGTGGAGGTCCGGGGCGTCGCCTATGTGCTGATGCGCGAGCGGGATCTGCACGCGGTGGCGGCGGAGCGGCTGGAGGGGTCGGAGGACTCCACGGGGCTCTACCTATAGTTCGTCCGGTTTGCTACGGTCGGGGGTAACCCGACGAGACGCGCCGTACCGGGTAAGGACAAGACGACGCACCCCTGAGAAGCGATTTCCCTTCCGGAGGTGCCGTCATGGCATGGATCCTGCTCGCTGTCGCCGGCCTGCTCGAGGTCGGCTGGTCGATCGGTATGAAGTACGCCGAGGGTTTCACCCGCTTGTGGCCGAGTGTGTTCACGGTCCTCGGCATCGTGGCCAGCATGCTGTTGCTGGCCCAGGCGGCGCGGACGCTTCCCATCGGTACCGCGTACGGGGTGTGGGTCGGCATCGGGGCCGCGGGCGCGGCGGTGCTGGGGATGGTCGTGCTGGGGGAGCCGGTGACCGCGGCGCGGGTGTTCTTCGTGGTACTGCTGCTGGTGGCCGTGGTCGGATTGAAGATGACCTCCGGCTGATGGCGTCCGGCTAGGGCCGACTGGAGCGTCAGGGCCTGGTGTCGTAGTCGTGCCGGGCCAGCTCGACTTTGCCGAGGTTGCCGGCGGACCATTCGGCGAGGTGGGCGAAGAGCGGGGCGAGGCTTTGGCCGAGCTCGCTGATCTCGTACTCGACCCGAGGGGGGACCTCCGGGTGGTAGGTGCGCACGATCAGACCGTCGCGTTCGAGCTGTCGCAGCCGCTGGGTCAGCACCTTCGGTGTGATCGCGGTGATCCGGCGTTCCAGCTCGACGAACCGTTGCCGACCGTGCGTGTTGAGGGTCCACAGGATCGGCGTTGTCCACCGGCTGAACACGATGTCCACGACCGGGCCTATGGGACAGGCCAGTTGAGGGTCTGTCGATGCGGGAGCCGTCCAGGTCGGGTCGCCGGTCATATGGACCCCTTATGGGTAGTCGCTTTCCTGTAGGTACCTACTATGCCACCGGTGTTAGCTTCACCTGGTCGCGCCGAGGTCATTGCGCCCGCGACGTTCTCGTCCGCTCGGGCGGGCATCAACAGGATGAAGCGACAGGGGAGTTATTCGTGATCGTAGTGACGGGAGCGACCGGCAATGTGGGCCGGCCGCTCGTGCGGGCACTCGCCGCAGCAGGCGAACACCTGACGGCGGTGTCCCGAGGCGTCTCGGCCGCGGCCGTGCCGGACGGCGTGCGACACCGGCAGGCCGACCTGACCGCCCCGGAGAGCCTTCGGCCCGTTCTTGACGGCGCTGACGCGCTGTTCCTGCACGACGGTGGTGCCGGTGCCCACCTGTTGAGCCCGCGGGACATCCTCGACATCGCGAGAGCCGGTGGAGTCGGACGCGTGGTGCTGCTGTCCTCCATAGGGGTCGCCACCCGACCGCAGTCGGCGTCCCACGGAGGCATGATGCGTGCCTTCGAGGACGCCGTCCGGCAGTCGGGCATGGAGTGGACCATCCTGCGGCCCGGTGCCTTCAACTCCAATGCGTACGCCTGGGCGGAGACGGTCCGTGCGCATCGGACGGTCGCCGCGCCGTTCGGTGACGTCGGCCTGCCGACCATCGACCCGGCCGACATCGCGGAAGTCGCCGCCGCGGCCCTGCGCGGGGACGGCCACGCCGGACGGGTCTACGAGCTGACCGGGCCGGCCCTCACCACACCCCGGCAAAGGGCCGGGGCGCTCGGCGAGGCGCTCGGCGAACCGGTCCGGTTCATCGAGCAGACCCGCGAGGAGGCCCGCGCGCAGATGCTGCGGTTCCTGCCCGGTGCCGTGGTCGACACCACCCTCGACGCCATCGGCGAGCCCAACGCCGCCGAGCGGCGGATCAGCCCCGATGCCGAGCGGGTCCTCGGCCGGGCGCCCGGTACCTTCGCCGATTGGGTCCGACGCGAGATCGCCGCCTTCCGATAGGCCCCGCGCCGGGCTGTCGGCCGCGTCGGCTCAGTAGTCATAGCCCAGCAGATCGTGGTGATCCCCGGACCGGGTCCCCTCCTTGCCGGGGTTGGGCCCGAGGCTGATGATCGGCCCCGAGGGCGGCAGGGACGGGGTGGGCGGTCCGGGGGGCCGGGTCGGCAGCCGCGGCGGTCCGGAGGAGACGGGTGCCGGGACGCGTGGTGGCGCGGAGGTGACCGGTGGGGCGCTGGTGGTGGCCGGTGGTGCGGAGGAGGCGGGTGCCTCCGGCGGTGGTGTGCCGACGCCGTTCTCCAGCTCGAGGTCGAAGTCCTTGGGCTCGGTGCCCTCGAGCGCATCCGCGGTGTATGTGGCCCAGATCTGTGCCGGGTAGCCGCCGCCGTTGACGCGGGCCAGTCCGGTGGCCCCGTAGAGCGACTTCTGCTCGCCGCTGTCGGAGTCCTGGCCCATGACCGCGACGACGGTGGCCAGGTCGGGTGTGTAGCCCGCGAACCAGGCGGACTTGTCGAATTCTCCGGTGCCGGTCTTGCCGGCCGAGGGGCGGCCGGAGGCGCGGGCGGCGGCGCCGGTGCCGGCGGGGCTGTCGACCACGCTCTGCAGGATCGAGGTGGTGGTGTCGGCGGCCTCCCGGGTGACGGCCTGTTTCCGGTCGTTCTTGTCGGGGAGCTGGACCTCTTCGCCGCCCTTGCCGGCCTTCTCGACCAGGGTGTACGGGCCGTGCCTGCCGTGGTTGGCGAGGGTGGCGTAGGCCTGGGCCATGTCCAGGACGCTGGCGGTGGCGGGGCCGAGTGCGATCGAGGGGGTGGCGGTGAGGTCGGGAGTCTTCTCGGGGATGCCCAGCGCGACGGCGGTGTTCTTGACCTTGCCGGGGCCGACGTCCTGGGCCATCTGGGCGTAGACGGCATTGACCGACAGGTCGGTGGCCTTGGTGACGGTGATCGGGCCGTAGGTCTTGTTGTCCTCGTTCTCGGGGGCGTAGCCGACCGGTCCGTTGGGTCCTTGTACGGGGCGCTTGTTGGTGCCGTCGTAGATGGTGTTGGGGGTGATGGTGCGGCCCTGCTGGGTGGTGGAGCCGTTCTGTACGGCCGAGGTGAAGACGAAGGGCTTGAAGGTGGAGCCGACCTGGTAGTCGCGGCGGGTGGCGTTGTTGACGTACTGCTTGGTGTAGTCGATGCCGCCGTAGAGGGCGACGACCTTGCCGGTCCTGGGGTCGATGGACGCGCCCCCGGCCCGTACATAGGAGTCGACCTTGCGGGAGTCGCTGAGTTCGGCCATCAGCTGGGTGCGTACCGCGTTGACGAAGGCGTCCTGTTTCTTGCGGTCGATGGTGGTGGTGATGCGGTAGCCGCCGGCGGCCAGCGTGGTCTCATCGATGATCTTGTTGCTGGTGAGGTAGTCCTTGACCGCCTCGACGAGGTAGCCGCGCTGGCCGGAGAGGCCGGTCCGGGGCCTGGCCTTGCCGGGCAGCGGGAACTTGATCGCGGCGCGGTCTGCTGAGCTCAGCCAGTTCTTCTTGACCATGCCGTCGAGCACATAGCTCCAGCGGCCGATGGCGCGCTGCTTGTTCTCGGGGTGCGCTCCGACGTCATAGGCGCTGGGGGCGTTGAGGAGGGTGGCCAGGTAGGCGCCCTCGGCGGTGTTGAGCTTGTCGGAGTCCTTGCCGTAGTAGGCCTGGGCGGCGGCCTGGATGCCATAGGCGTTGCGCCCGAAGTAGCTGGTGTTGAGGTAGCCCTCGAGGATGTCGTCCTTGCTGGACTCCCGGTCCAGCTTGATCGCGATGAAGAACTCCTTCACCTTGCGGCTGATGGTCTGTTCCTGGCCGAGGTAGTAGTTCTTGACGTACTGCTGGGTGATGGTGGAGCCGGATTGCTTGCCCTTGCCGGTGACGGTGTTCCAGGCCGCCCGGACCATGGCCTCGGGGTTGACGGCCGATTCGGAGTAGAAGCCGCGGTCCTCGGCGGCCAGTACCGCGTGCTGGACGGTTTTGGGGACCTTGCTCAGCGGTACGCTCTCCCGGTTCACCTCGCCGTCGCGGGCCAGTTGGGTGCCATCGGCGTAGAGGAAGACATTGCTTTCCGCGGTGGCCGCCTTGTTGGCCGGGGGGATGTTCACCAGCGTGTAACCGGCGATCAGCCCGCCCGCGATGAGCAGGACGATCAGCACGAACCCGCCGAGCACCATCCGCCAGGTGGGCAGCAGCCGACGCCATCCGGTGCGCTTGCGGCTGCCGGTCCCGTCTCTCGGTGCCCAGCCGGGCGGGCCGCCACCACGGCCGCCGGGTCGCTGTTGTGACTGCTCGTCGCTCATGTCTCCTGGGACTCCTCGGCCGCCGCCGGGGGCTCGGCCACGGCTGGGCGGTGTCGTGTCAGGCTTCCGAAGCTGTGCCGTACGCCCCGCGAAACACTGTCGCACCATGGGTTCCGGCTGATGGGGCGTAGCGCACCTTTGCCGGCCCGGAGGGACCGTTCGGGTCAGGCTCCTCACTCCACGGGGTGAAAATTCCGTGGCCGATGGCTGACACGTACGGCTATGCTCCTGCGCTTCGGTTCGGCCCGACCAGTCGGCGGACTAAAAACGTTCAACGATGAGGAGGGGCACGGGATGCGGCTGTACGCCGCCGTCGCGGTGAGCGGCTTTAGGCGGCATGCGACCTATCGGCTCGCCACCGCCGCCGGTGTCTTCACCAATACGGTCTTCGGATTCATCCTGGCCTACACCTTTGCCGCCCTGTGGGACGAGCGTCCGCGGCTGGGCGGTTACGACCAGGCGCAGGCGCTGACCTTCGTCTGGGTCAGCCAGGGGCTGCTGGCGGTGATGGCCTTCCTGGGCGGTGGCTTCCAGGAGGAGGTCCAGGAGCGCATCCGCAACGGTGACATCGCGATCGACCTCTACCGGCCGGTCGATCTCCAGCTGTGGTGGCTGGCCGCCGATCTGGGGCGGGCGGGGTTCCAGCTGCTGGGCCGGGGGGTGGTGCCGCTGGCCGTCGGTGCGCTGTTCTTCGAACTGGCGCTGCCCACCGATCCCTTGAGGTGGCTGGCTTTCCTGCTGTCGGTGCTGCTGGGCTTTGCGGTGGGGTTCGCGCTGCGTTATCTGGTGGCGCTGTGCGCCTTCTGGCTGCTGGACGGGACGGGTGTCAACATGGCCAGTCATGTGCTGTCCATGTTCTTCTCCGGGATGCTGCTGCCGTTGACCGTCTTCCCGGGCGGATTCGGGGTGGTGGCCCGGCTGTTGCCCTGGGCATCGGTGCTCCAGGTGCCGGTCGATGTGCTGCTCGGCAGGCACACCGGCGCCGGGCTGGCCGGGGTGCTGGCGTTCCAAGTGGGTTGGATGGTAGTGCTGTTGGGGATGGGGCGGTTGGTGCAGTCCTGGGCCACTGGGAAGGTGGTGGTCCAGGGTGGTTGAGCGGTGGGCCCAGGGACTGCGGGGCTACGGCCTGATCGTCATGATGTGGGTGCGGGCGACCATGGCCTACCGGGCGTCCTTCGTGATGATGACGGTCGCCAACTTCCTGATCAGCGGGCTGGACTTCGTCGCCATCCTGCTGATGTTCTCGCGCATCGACGCGCTGGGCGGTTTCACCCTGCCCGAGATCGCGCTGCTCTATGGCGCCGGCTGCACCTCGTTCGGCCTGGCCGACCTCCTCCTCGGCAACGCCGACCGCATCGGGCAGCGGGTGCGCGACGGTACGTTCGACACCCTGCTGGTCCGCCCGGTGCCGGTGCTCGCCCAGGTGGCCGCGGACCGGTTCGCGCTGCGCCGTCTCGGCCGGGTCGGCCAGGGCGCGGTGGTGCTGGGCTGGGGGATGGCCCGGGTGGACGTCGACTGGACGCTGCCCAAGGCCCTGTTCGTGGTGCTGACGGTGGTCAGCGGGGCGGGCATCTTCTGCTCGGTGTTCATCGCGGGCGCGGCCTTCCAGTTCTGGGCCGCAGACGCCTCCGAGGTCTCCAACTCATTCACCTACGGCGGTGTCACCATGCTGCAGTATCCGCCGACGGTCTTCGCCAAGGAGCTGGTGCGCGGGGTGACGTTCCTCGTCCCCCTGGCATTCGTCAACTGGATCCCGACGCTGCGCCTGTTGGGCCGGGAGGACCCCCTGCACCTGCCGGGCTGGGTGTCCTTCTGCGGGCCGCTGGTCGCGGTGGTGACGCTCATGGTGGCGGGACTGGCGTGGCGGGCGGGGCTGAGGAGCTATCGGAGCACGGGGAGTTGAGCATGGACACCGAGGCATTCATCGAACTCGACGGCGTGGAGAAGGTGTTCGACGTCCGCCGCAGGGCGGGCCTGCTGCGCCGCGAGCGGCACCGGGTGCGGGCCGTGGACGGGATCAGCTTCCGGGTGCCGCGCGGCGAGATGGTCGGCTACATCGGACCCAATGGCGCCGGAAAGTCCACCACCATCAAGATGCTCACCGGAATTCTGGTGCCCAGCGGCGGCCGGCTGCGGGTGGCGGGCATCGACCCGTCCCGGGACCGGACGAAACTGGCGCACCGGATCGGGGTGGTCTTCGGCCAGCGCACCACGCTCTGGTGGGACCTGCCGCTGCGCGATTCCTACAACCTGGTGCGCCGCATGTACCGCATCCCTGACGACCGTTACCGGGTGAACCTCGAGCGCTGTGTGGAACTCCTCGACCTGGCCGCCCTGTTGGAGGTGCCGGTCCGCCAGCTCTCGCTCGGCCAGCGGATGCGCGGGGACATCGCGGCCGCCCTGCTGCACGACCCCGAGGTGCTCTACCTCGACGAGCCGACCATCGGTCTGGACGTGGTGAGCAAGGCCAAGGTGCGGGAGTTCCTGCGGGACATCAATGCCGAGCGCGGCACCACCGTGCTGCTGACCACCCACGATCTGACCGACATCGAGCAGCTGTGCAAGCGGGTGATGGTCATCGATCACGGCCGGCTGGTGTACGACGGCGGTCTGAGCGGGCTGCATGCGGTGGGCGAGAGCGAGCGGATGCTGGTGGTGGATCTGGAGCGGGAACTTCCGCCGATAGAGGGGGTACCCGGCGCGCGCACGGTCAAGGTCGAAGGGCCGCGGCAGTGGCTGGCGTTCGCCGCCACGCAGAGCGCGGCACCGATCGTGGCCTGTGTCGCCGAGCGCTATCCGCTGGTGGATCTGTCGGTGCGGGAACCGGATATCGAGGATGTCATCGCCCATATGTATGGGGATCGTGCGGGGCAGTGAAGGGCCACTACCCTGGTGGCCATGACAAGCGAACTTCCTGAGATGCGGGCCTCCGACGCGGAGCGCGAACGCGTCGCCGAGGTGCTGCGCGTGGCCGTCGCCGAGGGGCGGCTGGACATGGAGGAGTTCGGCGAACGCCTGGACGCCGCCTACCGGGCCCGTACCCACGCCGACCTGGAGCCGCTGGTACGCGACCTTCCGGCACCCACCGCGAGCGCGGCGCCGAAGCCCGCCGGCGAGGAGAACGACTGGTCCGGGCGGATCGGCGGCCCGGCGGACTCCACCGTGGCCATCGGTGTCATGGGCGGTTTCCAGCGGCATGGCACCTGGACGGTGCCCCGCCGCCTCACCGCCTTCGCCTTCTGGGGCGGCGGCCAGATCGACCTGCGCGACGCCCGCTTCGAGGACCGCGAGGTGACCATCCGCTGCATCGCGATCATGGGCGGAGTGGAGATCATCGCCCCGCCGGACCTCGATGTGCAGGTCAACGGCATCGGTGTGATGGGCGGGTTCGACACCACCGGCAGCGGCCCGGGCACCGCGGGCTCGCCCCGGGTGCGGATCGACGGCTTCGCCTTCTGGGGCGGCGTCGGCGTCCAGCGCAAGCAGCGGCGCGACGAACGCAGGCAGCTGCGCGAGGAGGCGCGCGAAGAGCGGCGGCTCGCCCGCGAGGAGCGCCGCAAGCCGCTGGAGTGAGCGGGCCCGATCCGCGCGACTGCCTGATCCGCGCGGCTACAGCGCGGCTGCCCCCTGCCCGCCGAGTTCCTCCAGGTCCAGCGTCCGGGCCATCAACCGGTACCCCGCGTCGTTGGGGTGCAGATGGTCCCCGCTGTCATAGGCGGGCAGCAGCCGCTGCGGGTTGGACGGATCGCGCAGCGCCCGGTCGAAATCCACCACCGCGTCGAAGACCTGACCCGCCCGGATCTCGGCATTGACCGCCAGCCGCACCGGCTCCTGCCGCGGCACCACCCCCAGATGCCCGCCGAAGGGCATCAGAGTCGCCCCCACCACCCGCACCCCCCGCTCATGCGCCCGCTCCACCAGCTGCCGCAGCCCGCCCGTGATCCGACGCGGGTCCAGCTGCTGCGGCAGCCGCAGGATGTCATTGACGCCGAGCTCCACGACCACCGCCCGTACGCCCGTACGGTCGAGGACATCCCGGTCGAAGCGGTCGAGCGCACTGGGGTTGTTCTGCGGCGCCCTGCCCCGGTTGCCCAGCAGCACGCGGTTGCCGCTGATGCCCTCGTTGAGCACGCCATAGCGGGGCGCGTCCGGCTCGCCGCGCAGCCGGGCGGCGAGCCGGTCGGTCCAGCGGTGGTCGGCACCCGGGGTGGCGGTGACGCCATCGGTGATGGAGTCGCCGAGGGCGACGACGGAGCCGCGTGCCTCGGTGCTCCATACGTCGACGGCGGTCACATAGCGCCAGTACGGGGTCCGGTGGGTGTAGGGGGCACCGTCCGTGTTGCCGGTGTGCTCGCCGCGCGCGAGGTAGGAGGTCTGGCGGGCGTACGGATGCAGGGTCGCCGGGCCCGCGGGGGTCGGCGAGTAGAGGCTGACCAGCAGGTCCGTGGCGGGGCCGACGGCGAGCTGGACCGGGTCGCTGACCGTCGACCGCCCGGCCGGGATGGTCACCACGGGCCGCCCGCCGAAGGCCAGCCCGCGCAGGGTGCCGGGGGCCGCCGCGGCCGTGCCCCGGGCGGCGGCCACGGCGAGCGAGGCACGGCTGATGGTCAGCGGCCGGGTGCCGTAGAGGTTGGAGAACTGGATGCGGGCGGCGCTGCCACCGACGCTGGTGTGCACCACATTGCGGATGGAGAACCCGGCGAACCCCCGCGGCTCCGCCGCGGCGGGGGCGGCGGCCCAGGAACCGACCCAGTCACCGGTGACCGGCACGGCGGTGTTCCGGGCCCGGTGCGCGTCCGCCTCGGAGCGGCGGGTGCGGTCGGCGGTGCCGAAGAATATCGCGGTCGAGACGACCGTCACCACGGCCGCCAGTGCCGCGAGCAGGGCATAGGCGGTGCCGCGGGACTGTGGAGGCCTGGTCATCGCGGAGTCTCCTGGGACGGCGGAGCGTGGGCAACCGGAGGCGGGACGGCCGATCGGGGACCTGGAGGCCACCCCGAGGGCAAGGGGGTGACACCCCCTGGGGCCGATCGGCGTTCCATGATCCCACGGGGTCCTGGGGCGGGCCCGGCGGCCGGGGCCGTCATGGAGCCGGTCGGCCGACTTGTCAGACGCCGGGAACTCCTCACTCGTTCCCGGAGTCGTCCGATAGGGACAATGCAGGTGAGGACAGCCTGAACGGGTGAGGCGGATGAAACAGTCCAATAGTGGCGAGCCGACGGCCGCCGAAGAGGTGATGCCCGCCGCGGCGGGCGGTTTCACCTACAACGCGGCGGACGAGGAGCGCAGGCGCGGCGTGCGCCGGATGAAGACGTTCGCCACCGGCCTGCTGCTCGCGGTCGCCCTGGTCTACGCCCTCGCCAAATGGGGGCAGTCCGCCGGGCTGGGCGGCTGGACGGGCTTTGTGGCCGCCGCCGCCGAGGCGGGCATGGTCGGCGCGCTGGCCGACTGGTTCGCGGTCACCGCGCTCTTCAAGCGCCCCATGGGACTGCCCATTCCGCATACCGCGATCATCCCGACGAAGAAGGACCAACTGGGCCAGAGCCTGGGCGAGTTCGTCGGCGAGAACTTCCTCTCCGGCGATGTGGTGCGCCGCCGGCTGCGCGCGGTCGGCATCGGCTCCCGGCTGGGCGCCTGGCTCGCCGAACCGGAACACGCGGACCGGGTCACCGCCGAGCTGGCCACCGCGCTGCGCGGGGCGCTGACCGTACTGCGCGACTCCGATGTGCAGGCGGTGGTCGGCGAGGCCATCACCCGGCGGGCCGACGCCCAGGAGATCGCGCCGGGCATCGGCACCATGCTGGAGAAGATCGTCACCGATGGCGGCCACCGCAAGGTGGTGGACCTGGTGTGCGTGCGGGCCCATGACTGGCTGGTGGTGCACGGCGATTCGGTGATGCAGGCGGTCACCGGCGGCGCACCGGGGTGGACGCCGCGCTTTGTGGACCGGAAGGTCGGCGAGCGCGTCTACAAGGAACTGCTGCGCTTTGTGACGGAGATGCGGGACATGCCGGAGCATCCGGCCCGGGGCGCGGTCGACCGTTTCCTGGCCGACTTCGCCCATGACCTGCAGTCCGACCCGGACACCCGGGCACGGGTGGAGCGGCTGAAGTCCGAGGTGCTGGGCCGGAGCGAGGTCCAGGACCTGATCGCCTCGGCCTGGAGCTCGGTACGGGCGATGGTGGTGGCCGCGGCGGAGGACGAGCGCAGCGAGCTGCGGCTGCGGGCCCGCGCCTCGATCCTCTCGCTCGGCGCGCGGATGACCACCGACGAGCGGCTGCGGGCGAAGGTCGACGGCTGGCTGGAGGACGCGGCCGTCCATGTGGTGACCACCTATCGGGACGAGATCACCTCGCTGATCACGGAGACGGTAGCGGGCTGGGACGCCGAGCAGACCTCTCGCAAGGTGGAGGCCCACATCGGCCGTGACCTGCAGTTCATCCGGATCAACGGCACGGTGGTGGGCGCGTTGGCGGGCCTGCTGATCTATACGGCCTCGCAGCTGGTCGTTTAGCGGTCTGTCGGTTAGCGAACTTGGGAAAGTGAGGCACGCACGGACCCATCGGACACCCCCTAAGGTCGGGCACGTGCTGAAGAAACGTCCCGCGCTGCTCTGGCTGCTGGCCCCCTATGTGCTCTACCTGGGTGCGCTCCCCCTGGTGGACCGCGTCCACCCCACCGTGCTCGGCCTGCCCTTCCTGTACTTCTGGCTGCTGCTGGCCACCCTGCTGACCCCGGCCGCGGTCTGTCTCCTCTGGCGTTCCGACCGCAAGCGGGGCCGCGCATGAACGCCACCGTCGCCACCTCCGTGTTCGGCGTCTTCATGCTGCTGACCGTCGCCCTGGGCCTGTTCGCCGTGCGCGGTCACGGCAGGGGCGGCGGGCTGGCCGAATGGTCGGTGGGCGGCCGCAGCCTGGGCACGGTCTTCATCTGGGTGCTGATGGCCGGTGAGGGTTACACCAGCTTCAGCTATCTGGGCGCCGCGGGCTGGGGTTACCACTACGGCTCCCCGGTCCTCTATGTGGTCGCCTATCTGTCCTGCGGCTATGCCATCGGCTACCTGGTGGGCCCGACCCTCTGGTCGTACGCCCGTGAACACGACCTGGTCTCCATCACCGACATGGTCGCCCACCGGTACGGCCGGCCCTGGCTCGGCGCCCTGGTGGCGATCCTGGCGACGGTGTGCCTGTTGCCGTACATCCAGCTGCAGATCACCGGCATGGGCGTGGTGGTCTCCACCATTTCCTATGGGGCCATCAGCCTCAACTGGGCCTATTTCATCGCCTTCGCCGTCACCACGGCCTTTGTGGTGGTGAGCGGGCTGCGCGGCAGCGCCTGGGTGTCCGTCCTCAAGGACGTCCTGGTGATCGGCACGCTCGGCTTCCTCGCGGTCTACGTCCCCCTGCACTACTTCGACGGCTACGGCCCCTTCCTGGACCGGCTGGTGGCCGAGAAGCCGCAGTGGCTGACGTTCAGCGGGCACGGCGGCAGCGGACTGGGCGGGACCTGGTTCGTCACCACCAGCTTCCTCAACTCCCTCACCGTGGTCATCTTCCCGACCACCGTGGCGGGCTATCTGGGCGCGCGCAGCGCCAACGCCCTGCGGCGCAACGCCATACTGCTGCCCTTCTACAACGTGCTGTTGTACGTACCGATGCTGCTCGGCATGGCCGCGATCTTCGTCGTCCCGGGGCTGACCGGGGCCGGGTCGAACCTGGCCCTCTTCAAGCTGGTCGTGGACTCGCTGCCGGCCTGGGCGGTCGGGGTGATCGGGGTGGCCGGGGCGCTGTCCTCGATCGTGCCGATGGCGGTCTTCATGCTGGTGATCGGGACGATGTGGGGCAGGAGCGTGCTGGGTGCGGTGCCCGCGCTGGCCCGGCGCCCGGAGCGGCAGCGGCTCGCGGCCCAGCTGGTGGTGGTGGCCGCCGGAACGCTGGCCCTGATCCTGACCTATGCGGCGCCCAATACCCTGGTGCGGCTGTCACTGATCTCCTATGAGGGCATGGCCCAGCTTGTGCCCATGGTCCTACTGGGCCTGGTGTGGCGGAAGCTGACGCTCTGGGGTGCGCTGAGCGGGCTGGTGACCGGCGGTGCGCTGGTGTGCTGGCTGGTCTTCACCGACCACGATCCGCTGTGGGGGGTGAATGCGGGTGCCCTGGCGCTGGGCGTCAATCTGGTGGTGGCGCTGGCGGTGTCCTGGCTGGGGCCGAAGACGGCCGACCCCCGGCCCGACGCCGAGGTATTGGCCAGGGATCCGCACCCGGAGGAGCCCGTTGTCAGTGGTGCCGCTTAGTATCGAGGCGATCGCTTGAATCGAAGCAATCGCTTGAACGATACGTGGAGTCGTACGTGGACCCAGGGGAGGGGCGCGCGATGAATGTCGTCTTCCGGACACACCTGAGCCTGCTCCTGCTCCTGCTCTCCGAACTGCTGCTCTTCCAGAGCGGCTTGCTGAGCGCGGTCGCCATCGCCGCGACCGCCACCGTCTCCGCCGCACTGCTGCTGTGCGCCGTGGTGGTCGCGGCCGCCGGCTCCGGCGGCCCGCTCACCCCCACCCGAATACGCACCGCGATAAGGGACCGGGAGCTGCGCACGGCCTTCCTCGCCCAGCGCGATCCCGATGCCCGGGGCCGTCGACGGCCCCGAGCGCCCGGCCGTCTCCTTCCGACGGCCGCGTAGCGCTCCGCACCGGGCCTGCGTGGCTCGTCACGCCGATGCATCCGCTTGACATCCGGCACGACGAGACCCCGTGGAGGGCTCAACCATGTCCCTTTTCGCACCCCTTGGCGCACTTCTCTCCCACCTGACCGATGCCCTGCACCCACTCTTCGGCGCCTCGGCGACGGCCGCCGCGATCGTGGCGTTCACCCTGTGCGTACGGCTCGCACTCCACCCGCTCGCCCGGTCCGCCGCCCGGGGCGAGCGGGCGAAGGCCGAACTGGCGCCCAGGCTGGCCGAGCTGCGGCGCAAGCACGGCAAGAACCCCGAGCGCCTGCAGCGCGCGATGACCGAGCTCTATGCGGAGGCGGGCGTCTCACCGCTGGCGGGCTGCCTGCCGATGCTCGCCCAACTGCCGGTCTTCTACGTCATGTACCACCTGTTCTCCACCGGTTCCGGCGCGGGCGACCTGCTGGACCACACCCTGCTGGGTGCCCCGCTCGGCGGCCGCTGGGCGAGTGCCCACTGGGCGGTCTATCTGGTCCTGTTCCTGATCGTCGCGGTGGTCGCCACCTGGAACTACACCCGCACCCGCAAGGCGGCCGCCGAGCTGCCCGCCCCGGCCGAGCCCATGCCCGGGATGGCGGCGATGGGGGCGGTGGGGGCGGTGGGGGCGATGGCCAAGATCGCACCACTGTTCTCCTTCGCCACCCTGATAACCGTCGTGGTGGTGCCGCTCGCGGCCGCGCTCTATGTGGTGACGACCACGATGTGGTCGGCGGTGGAACGTGCGTACCTCCAGCGCCCGGGTGGTGTGGGGCACCGGAACCCCGACAAGCTCGACAAGTCGGCTGCCCGGCGCGAGTCCTGAGCGTCCAAGGTGCTGAGCGTCCGAAGCCCTGCGCGTGCAAAGCCCTCAGCGTCCAAAGTCCGAAAGGGCACTTGCCGGACCACTCCGGATCTTGGACGATCGATCGGTTGCGGAGCGCACCGCGACGCTCACCGATCCGCCGATGCCACGGGAGTCCATACCGATGAAGCTGCTGCGTGTCGGCCCGGCGGGGGCGGAGCGCCCGGCGCTGCTCGACGAGGACGGGATCCTGCGCGACCTGTCGGCCATCGTCACCGACATCGACGGGTCCCTGCTGGGCGACGAGGCGGCCCTGGCCTACGTCCGGGCGGCCGTTGGGGCCCGGGTCCTGGCGGCTCTCGATCCCACCGGTCTGCGGATCGGCCCGCCGGTCGCCCGGCTGGGCAAGATCGTGTGCGTGGGCCTGAACTACCACGGTCATGTGGCCGAGATCGGTGCCCGGACCCCCGCCGAACCCGTCCTCTTCCTCAAGGCGCCGGACACCGTCGTGGGCCCCGATGACACCGTCCTGGTGCCGCCCGGCAGCCTGAAGACCGACTGGGAGGCCGAGCTGGCCGTCGTCATCGGCCGCACCGCCCGTCGCCTGCGGACGGACGAGGAGGCGCTGGCGGCGGTGGCCGGGTATGCGGTGGCGAACGACGTCTCCGAGCGCGCCTTCCAGCTGGAGCACGGCGGCCAGTGGGACAAGGGCAAGAACTGCGAGACCTTCAACCCCCTCGGTCCCTGGCTGGTGACCCCCGACGAGATCCCGGACCCCCAGGCCCTGCGCGTGCGCACCTGGGTCAACGGCCGCCTGATGCAGGACGGCAGCACGGCCGACCAGATCTTCCCGGTCGCCCATGTGGTGCGCTACATCAGCCGGTTCATGACCCTCCACCCCGGCGACGTGATCAACACCGGCACCCCGGCGGGTGTGGCTCTGGGACGGCCGGACCCCAAGCCGTATCTGCGGGCCGGGGATGTCGTCGAGATCGAGATCGACGGGCTCGGACGCCAGCGGCAGCAGCTGAAGGACGCGTAGCGCGCGTGAGGCGCACGGTACGGCTGGGGCACGTGATGCGGCTAGGGCACGCGATACGGCTTTAACGCTTTGCCGCCTCGTCGACATTTTCAGCGCCTGCGTTTGGGTGAATGGGCGCGTGTGCTGACCCCAAGGATCGATATTTGTATGCCTATTGTCGGATATGCGGCACAGACGGCAGGGGCGACGGGGGCGACATCGCGGGCCCCGTCCCAAGGGCAGGGTGATGGCGATCGGCCGGGTGGTCGTCGCCGCGACGGCCGCCGTCGCGGCCACGGCCCTGGGCGGTGCCCTGCTGTTCTGCCTGTTCACCATGCGGCCGTTCGCGTCGCCCGCCGGAGCGAGGCCCGTCGCGGACGACGGGCGGGCGGGCAGCGGTGTATCCACGGCGCCCTTTTCGGACGGCTCGCCCGACGGCCTGCCGGACGGCCCCGCCCGCGCCCACCGACCGATCACCGTCGCCCCGGTCTCCGGAGACGGCCATGAACCGGCCCGCGCCGGACCCCCGATGAGCAGGGACATGGCGGTGGGGGCGGTGCTGGTCGCGGTGGGGTCGGGGATCGCGCTGGCAGTCCTCTACCGGACGCGGACGGTGGAGGTGTGAGGGTCCGGTTCCCGGTTCCCGGTTCCCGGTTCCCGGCAAGGGCTACTGTCCTGTCCGTGACCGAACCGACCCACCTGCGTGCCACTCGGGCGGCGTACGACACCTTCGCCGTCGACTACGAGAAGCTCCTCCGCGATGAGCCGGCGGTCAAGCCACTGGACAGGGCCATGCTTGCCGCATTCGCCGAACTGGTGCGGGCGGCGCCCGACGCCGGTCCCCTGGCCTTGTCGCCGAGCAGTTGGCCCTGGCCGGGCTGGCCGTGGACGCCCGGCTCACCCGCGAGCCGGACGAGCGGGAGCGGTCGCACCAGGGGCGGCAGGCATATCTGCTGGCCCGCAAGGTGTAGTTGGTTGCGGTTCAGGGATATGGCCAGGGCCCTTGCCGGGTGGGGCGGCATGGTGCTTGTGCGGCCGGCGGGCGCGTTTCGCGCCTCCGGCGCAAGGCGGCAGCTACGGGCGAGGGGGGCCCGGAGCAAGACCGGTTGCCGGGTCACGGCATCAATGGCCTTGCGGGCTTGGTGGCTTGGGGTCTCGGGGCCGCCCCGGGCTCGGGGTATCGAAAAACTTCCCTCAACTGGCTGGCGGGGGGAGGGTTTTTGGGTCTGCATCCGATTCCGGTGCCGGCCAGGTGAGTTGGCCGGAGCGCAGGTCGTCGATGACCGAGCGCACCCAGTGTTCCTCGGTTGCCGTGACGGCGAGCAGGTATTCGGTCTCCAGGGCGGAGACCCTGGGGAGTTGGAGTTCGCCGGATTGGGCGGCCAAGCCGGCCTCCAGGTCGGCGCGGGTCCGGGTCAGTGCGTTTGCCCGCCTCTCCAGTGCCCGCAGTGCTTCCTGTGGCGTGAACATCAGCAGGTGTGACAGGGCTGCCGGGAACTGGGGGTACTCCTGTTTGGGTGCGGCCAGCATCTGGTCCAGCCATTCGCGGGCGACTTCGCGTCCGGCGTCGGTGAGCTCGTACACGGTCCGCTCGGGGTAGGCGAGATCGCGCCCGGTTTCGCGGACCGTGATCAGGCCCTCGGCGTGCAGGCGCTCGATGGTGCGGTAGAGGCTGGCGCGCTGGCTCACATTGACGACCTGGTCCTTGCCCCACTGCTTGATCAGCCGCTGCACACCGTAGGGGTGCAGCGGCTTGTGGTGCAGTAGAGCCAGCACGGTCAGGGCGAGGGGGGAGCTGCGTAGGTGGGTGCTCATGGCCTTGATACTAGCCACGAAAGAACTAGTTGACTTGAGACTAGTTTCGGTGCAACTATTCGGGGGTCGGAATCAGGGCACGGAGATTGAGGAGCGGGCATGAGCAGCAAGGTGAGCACGGCACTGATCATCGGCGGCGGCATCACCGGGCCGGTGACGGCATTGGCGCTGGCCAAGGCGGGCATCCAGGCGACCGTCTATGAGTCGCACCAGGCAGCCGCCGATGGTGTCGGGTCGATGCTGAGCCTGGCGCCCAACGGTCTGGACGCGCTGCGGATCATCGGGGCGGACAAGGCCGTCGAGGCCGTCGGCCAGCCGGTCCCGGGTGTGGTGATGGCCGACGGCGGCAGCAACCGGCTTGCCGAGTTCGGTGGATTTCCCGGCCTGCCCGCCACCCTGGGGCTGGCCCGGGCGGATCTGTTCCGGGCGCTGGCCGACCATGCGGTGGCGGGCGGTGTGCGGATCGAGTACGGCAAGCGGCTGATGGCCGTTGACGAGACTCCCGGCGGTGTCACCGCCACCTTCGACGACGGCACCACGGCCACCGCCGATGTGCTGATAGGCGCCGACGGCATCCGTTCCACCGTCCGTACCCTCATCGACCCCGATGCGCCGGGCCCCGAGTACGGCGGTGTCCTCAGCTTCGGCGGCTATGCGGTCGGCAGTGGGGTGTCGGCCGAGCCGGGCGTCATGTACTTCGCCTTCGGCCGCACTTTCATCGGCTACTGGCGGCTGCCCGACGACCGCATCTGCTGGTTCGCCAGCCTTCCCCGCACCGAGCCGCTCAGCCATGCCGAGGTGAGCCAGATCCCTGCTGCTGACTGGCTGGCGGAGCTGCGCGACCGGTATGCCGGCCATGTGCCCGGCGAGGCCCTGCTGGCCCATTCCGACCCCCGCGAGCTGATGGCCACCGGCCCGATGGAGCGCATGCCCTCGGTGCCGCGCTGGCACCGGGGACGCATGGTCCTGGTCGGCGACTCGGCCCATGCCCCGTCCTCCAGCTCCGGGCAAGGCGCCTCGCTGGCCATCGAGAGCGCCATTGAACTGGCCCGCTGTCTGCGCGACTTGCCCACCCCCGGTGCCGCGTTCGCGACCTATGAGCAGCTGCGCAGGGCGCGGGTGGAGATGATCGGTGCCGGGGCCGCCGCCAAGAACAAGGCCAAGGCCGGTCAGGCCGGCGACAAGCCCGCCATGCCCACCCCTGAGCAGATGTTCGCGCCCGTTCACCGTCACCACATCGACTGGGACGAGACCGTTGTCGCCGACCGCGATTGAGAGCTCGTGCAGACAGGCGGTGTGGGGGACCGGCCGCCGCACCGCTGTCGTCGACGCCCACTGCTGGGACAGTCGGCCGAACCGCCGCCCACGAGGGCACGTCTGTCTTCACGAGCTCCTACGCGCGCTCGGGCCTGCGGGCCTCGATGAGGGTCCTGGAGGAATGGGCGATGAACGGTCCCTCGGCCTCGATCTTCTCGTGCAGCTCGCACAGGCGGCTGCGGTACTGCTCGACGGTGAAGCCGGGCACCGTCCAGATCACCTTGCGGAGGAAGTAGATCACGGCGCCGACGTCGAAGAACTCCATCCGCAGCCGTTCCGTGCGCATGTTGGCGATCTCCAGGCCGGCGGCCTTCGCCGCCGCGCTCTCGTCCTCGGGGTGCCGCTTCCTGCGCGCCTCGGGCTGGGGCCCCAGGAAGTACTCCACCAGCTCCCACACGCTGGCGGGCCCGACGTGCTGGGCGAAGTACGTCCCACCGGGCCGCAGTACACGGGCGATCTCCGACCACCACACCGTCGCGGGATGTCGGCTGGTCACCAGGTCGAACGCCTCATCGGCGAATGGCAGCGGAGGCTCGTCCGGGTCGGCGACAACGACCACCCCGCGCGGGTGCAGCAGCCTGGTCGCCTTGGCCACGTTCGGTGGCCAGGACTCCGTCGCGGCCATCGTGGGAGGCAGCTTCTCCGCCCCGGCCAGGACCTCACCACCACCGGTCTGAATATCAAGCGCCGCCGAAACCACCGCCAGCCGCCGACTCATTGCCTGCTGATAGCCCCACGACGGGCGTTCCTCGGTCGCCCGACCATCCAGCCAGGAGAAATCCCAACCCTCCACGGACACAGACTCGGCCTCGGCGACAAGCTCTTCAAAGGGACGTGACATACCCATATCGTTATGCCTCGGTACGCCCGAACGCACACGGTTTTCCGTCGTGGCACCTGGCGGGCCGGTGACGGGAACAACGTACGGCAGCGGCCGACCCGCCACCCATGAGGGCACGCATATCTGAGCGACCTCTGAGTCGGCACTGCCTCAACCCCAGTGACACAGGGTCCGGTTCGGCCATCTCATCTGAGTTGGGCTCGGCCGCCCTTGTCCCGGACGGTGGGTCGTCGCCGCGAGCCCCGTACCTGAGTCCGTGGGTCTCAGGTACGGGGCTCGCCGAACTTGTCGTGCCGGACGGCGCGGAGGAAGGCGGTCCAGGTGCCGGGGGTGAAGACGAACGCGCCTCGGGCGCGGGCTTTGCTGTCGCCTATGGCTATGAGGTTGTCGGGAGTTGGCTGGGTCTCGAGACAATCTCCAGCTGTGTTCCCGCCGGGGCTGTAAGAGGACTTGTGCCACGTGCGTTTCGGGAGGTTATGGCGTATCACGGTACATACCTCACTCTTGTGCGAGTTCCCGTGCGATCGATGTGAGTAGTTGGATGGATTGCTTGGACGACAGTGCTTGAGCCCGTAGTGCATCGGTCGCCCTTCGGAACTTCTCAACGACCTCATCCTCCTCCAGGTACAGGGCACCGTCGAGATACTCGACTTGTGCAACGTCCAAATCCAGAGGGTCAGGGTAGGAGAAGAGGACGAAGGAGCCGCCGGTGTCTGCGAATACCCCCTGGGAGAAGGGGACGACCTGGATGGTCATTTCGGGCGGTCGGCTCAGGGAGATCAGGTGGTGGAGTTGGTCCGCCAGTACTTTGGGACCACCGATCTGTTGGCGGAGCGCGCCTTCTTGGATGATGGCCAAGTAATGAGGCGGGTTCTCTCGTTGAAAGATGTCCTGACGCTGCATGCGAAGATCGACGTAGAACTGGATCCGTTCAGCTGACAGCCGCGCGGAGTCATGGCCGATGAGCGCAGTGGCATAGTCCCGGGTCTGAAGAAGACCGGGAACGACCTGTGACTGAAATGCCGTGATGCGCGCCGCATCGGACTCCAGCGTGAGCAACTCCTTGAGGTCGGGCGGGATTTTCTCGCTATGTTGCCGCCACCAACTCCGTTTGTTTCCCTCCGCAGCCAGGGCGATCAGCCATTCACGGAGCTTTTCGTCCTTGACCTTGTAGAGCGTGAACAGCGTCTCCAGCTCCAGGCGGGACACCCGATGACGGCCGGTCTCGATCCGGCTGATCTTTGTGTTGTCGGTGTGGATCGCCTGCGCTGCCTCAAGGGCGGTGACTCCTGCAGCCTCCCTGGCCTCCTTGAGCGCGGTCCCCAACCTCCGGCGGCGCGCTGTGCGGCGTGCTGGATGTCCCATGCCGTCCCCTCCTGCTGGCAGTCGCCCAAGCCTGGTGCATGTGTATGGGGGCTGGCCAACTGCCGCTGCAAAAGACACTCAGAAGGGTGACGGTTTCCAATTTGGAGTCTTTGGGTTTGAGATCTGCCTCAGACTTGGCTCACTGAAGGCGGGGCGCGACTTTGGCGTCTGCGCAACAAGGGGAGTGGCATGCCTGCCTGTTGAGGCAAGGCGTGCGTGAGGGAGGTATGCGAAAGGTGACGTACAGGACCGGCACCTACGTCGTCGACGTACGCGAGAACCGGCTCGTGCAAGTGGCCGGCGTGACCGGCGATCGCGTCCAAGTGCGCCGACTCACCGGCGGCTTGGAGTGGGAGGTCCCCGCCACCGCCCTGCGCCTCGCCACCCGCGAGGAGCGCGATGCGGCGGGCCTCCGCCCCTACCAGACCGGCTGTGCCGAGTGCGCCCAGCTGGAAGCGGCGAAGCGGACCGCATCCGCGAGCGAGGACGGAACCGCGTACGGCAACGCCAAAGCCGCGGCGCACACGCACTGGATCGTGGCGCACTCCGCACCGAGGGGGAACTGATGCGCACCACGGGCCGACTCGTGACCGACGCCAACTGCCCACACCAGCACGGCTGGACCTCCGGCAATGGCGAGGAGCGATGCAAAGCCTGCGGCACCCGCCGCTTCACCGGGTACGGCGCGCTCCGCCCGCCCGGACTGCCTTCCGCCACTCGGCCGTCGGATGAGGATGCCGTCCGCGCCGACCGGGCCGCCGCCACCGTGATCGCGCGTACCGTCCGCCATCTCAGTCGCTGGGGGCTGAACGACTCGGCGCTGTGGCTGGCCGTCTGACACCGGATGCATCGACGATGCCATGCCCATGTCCATGCTCGGAGGGCAGGGGCACCCGGCCGGTGGCGATGGTGTAGCGGCTAGGGTGAACGCATGTTCGCTGTGATCTATCGGTGGCGCTTGCACGAGGGCAAAGAGCAGCTCTTCGCGGAGGGCTGGCATCGGATGACAGCCTCGATCCATGACCGCTGTGGCAGCTATGGATCGAGGCTGCACCGGGTCGACGACGGCACCTGGCTGGCCTATGCGCGCTGGCCCGACGCGGAGGCGCGGGAGCGGTGCCAGGGGGCCGATCCCGAGGCCCTGGCCATGATGCGCGAGGCGGTCGCGGAGGGGTTCCCCGAGATCAGGTGCGAGGTGTTCGACGACCTGCTGGCGGAGCCGGGGGTCGGCTCACGGCCGTGACCGGGGCCGTGACCGTGACCGGGGCCGGGGCCGGGAATCCGCCGCCTCACAGCCGCACCGTGCGTCCCTCCACCGCCGAGGCCCGTGCGGCCTCCAGGACCCGCAGCGCCGCCGCGGCCTCCACGGCGGTCACCGGGGGTGCGCCGCCGGTGCGCAGGGCCCGGGCGATCGCCGGGTAGTAGGCCGGGTAGTCGCCGGGGAGGGACGGCACCGGTTCGCCGCCGCCCGTCAGGGGTGACTCGCCCGCGCCCAGGCGGCCCCAGGCGGACTCGGGCTCCGCGCCCCAGGCCGTACGCCCCTCGTCGCCCGGCCGCAGACCTTCGCGCAGGGCGGCCTCCTGGGGATCCAGGCCGTACTTCACATAGCCGCTCTCGCTGCCCAGCACCCGGAAGCGCGGCCCGAGTTGGGCGGTGGTGGCGCTCATCCACAGGTGGGAGCGGACGCCACTGGCGTGGGTGAGGGCGATGAAGGTGTCGTCGTCGGCCTCGGCACCGGGGCGGCGCACATCGGCCTCGGTGTAGACGGAGACCGCCGGGCCGAAGAGGGTGAGGGCCTGGTCCACCAGGTGGCTGCCGAGGTCGTAGAGCAGGCCGCCCAGCTCCGCCGGGTCGCCGGACTCGCGCCAGCCGCCCTTGGGGTTGGGCCGCCAGCGCTCGAAGCGCGACTCGAAACGCAGGACGCAGCCCAGGGTGCCGTCGGCGAGGAGCTTCCGCAGGGTCAGGAAGTCGGAGTCCCAGCGGCGGTTCTGGAAGGCGCTCAGCAGCAGGCCGCGTTCCCCGGCCAGTGCGGCCAGCTGTTCGGCCTCGGTGGCGGTCGCGGCCAGCGGCTTGTCGACGACGACCGGCAGCCCGCTCTCCAGGGCCTGCCGGGCCAGCGGGACATGGGTGCGGTTGGGGGAGGCGATGACGATCAGGTCGAGCTCCCCGGCGCGGGCGAAGAGCTGGTCCGCGCTGTCGGCGGTGCGGGCCTGCGGGTGCTCGGCGAGGGCCTGGCGCCGGCGCTCGGGGTTGGCGGTGACCACCGTGTCGAGGGTGAGGTCCTCGGCGGCGGCGATCAGCGGGGCGTGGAAGAAGGAGCCTGCGGTGCCATAGCCGATGAGGCCGACGCGGAGGGGGGTGCGGGTGGTGCCGTCCATGCCGGTCACTCTCGCACACGGGTGGAGCGGGGCGCCCGGGGCACTCCGCCTTCCGGCCCACGCCGGGGTCAGTAGATCGGGCGGCAGGTGACGGCCACCCGGGTGTCTTTCGGCCCCGTCGTACCGTCCACCGGGGATGTTCCCGGCGAAGGGGAGTCCCCACCCGGAAGGTCCCGCGATGCTTCGCCCAGCCCTGACCGGCGCACTCGTCGGCATCCTCGTCGCCGCGGTGCCGTCCGTCCCCGCCGCCGCGGGCGACCGGCCGCGCTGTGGCGAGCCGGGCGGCTCCGAGTTCCCGATCGGCTCCCGGCTGACCGGTGGCCCCGACAGCTATGAGCGTGGTGCCACCGCGCAGACCTGGCGGCTGGAACTGCGCAATGGCACCCAGGCCGGCTGCCGGGCCGTGCACCCCGTGGTGGTCCTCGCGGATCAGGGCCGGGCGCTCCAACCGGGCCAGATCCACCTGGACTTCTACGACCCGGGCGCCGCCCGCTGGCGGCCCGTCCACTTCGAGCGGACCGATGAGGCGGAGAACGTCGGTGTCCTGGACGGCCGTTCGCCCGACTTCCCCGGCTTTACGGTCCCCGCCCACCGGACGGTCGTCGTGCCGCTGCGGCTGGGCTTCACCGACCGGGCCCCCGAGGGGGCGGTGACCGCCAGTGTCACGGCGGTGCAGCGGCGCGGCGGCGATGGCGCCTGGGTGGGGGAGAGCGATGACTACACCTTCACGGTCGGCCACCACACCGACCCCCCGCAGCCCGGCCTCACCCCCCGCCCCGGTGAGAGCCCGCCGGGCGGCGAGGGGGACGAGCAGCAGCCCGTACTCGCCGACACGGGCAACTCCCGCGCCGTGTTCGGGGTCGGGGTCGCCGGATGCGTACTGGTCGCGAGTGGGGCAGTGCTGGCGCTGGTGGCCCGGCGGCTGCGCCGCTGAGCTCCCCGCGGTGCGAAGATCGCGGCGTGGACTACACGCACTGCACAGGCCGGACGGCCCCCGGCGCACCCATCCGCGCGGGCATCCCGGAGCACGGCCGGATCCCCAAGTACTACGCGGTCAAGACGGAAGTGGCCGGGCTGATCGACGAGTTGGGCGAGGGGGGTCTGCTGCCCACCGAGCGCGAACTGGCCGTGCGCTTCGAGGTGTCGCGGGAGACCGTACGGCAGGCCCTGCGCGAGCTGCTGCTGGAGGGGCGGCTGCGGCGGATGGGGCGCGGTACGGTCGTCGCCGGGCCCAAGCTGGAGCAGCCGCTGTCCCTGGCCAGCTACACCGAGGGGGTGCGCCGCCAGGGCCGCCGCCCCGGCCGGACCCTCATCGGGCTGGAGCGCTTCGCCTGCCCCGAGGCCCTCGCGCCGGACCTGGGCGTCGAACGGGGCGCGCCCGTCTGGCACTTGGAGCGGGTGCTGCTCGCGGACGACGAGCGGGTCGGCCTGGAGAGCACCTATGTCGCGGTGGCCCGGGTGCCCCGGCTGGACAGCGACTTCGAACCGGACTCGTCCTTCTACGGCTATCTGCGCGAGCGGCTCGGCATCGTTTTCGGCGATGCGGACGAGCGCCTGGAGACGGTGCTGGCCACGCCGCGCGAGGCACTGCTCATCGGGACGCCGCCCGCGTTGCCGATGTTGCTGATCCACCGGGTGTCGCGGGACGCGGACGGGCGGCCACTGGAGCGGGTGCGGTCGCTGTACCGGGGGGATCGCTTTTCGTTTACCGCTCACCTGGGCGATTCAGGGTGATGTGCCGGGTTGAGGGGAGGGGGTTTTGGTCACGGAGAGGTAACGGGTCTAGGCCAGGTTTGACGCTCAGTTCACCGGTGCGTCGTCATGGCGACTGATCCATGTCACCCGCCCCGGCGAGCGTTCGGGACATGCGAGTCATAGTCGTCGGAGCCGGGGTCATGGGAACCATGCACGCCCGCCAGGCAGTACAACGCGGCCACGAGGTCGTGCACATCGAGCGCGAGGCCGAGGCCAGGGGCGCCTCGGTCCGCAACTTCGGCCTGGTCTGGGTCGGCGGACGGGCCGCCGGTGAGGAGCTGGACACCGCCCTGCGGGCGCGCGAGCTATGGGAGGAGATCGGCGGCGAGGTGCCCGGCCTCGGCTTCCGGCCCAACGGTTCGCTGACGGTCGTCACCAATGAGGCCGAACTGGCCGTCGCCCGGGCCGCCGTGGCCCGCCCCGATGCCTCCGCCCGTGGCTTTGCGCTGCTCGACCCCGACGAGACGCGCGCTCGCAACCCCGCCCTGCGCGGCGAGCTGCTCGGCGCCCTGTGGTGCGAGCGGGACGCCACCGTCGAGCCGCGCACCGCCCAGCGCGCGCTCCGCGCCGAGCTGCTGAAGTCCGGCCGCTACACCTTCCTCGGCGGCCGGGAGGTCCGCGAGGTGACCGGTGAGCGCGCGGTCCGGGACGACCACGGCGAGACGCACACCGGCGACGCGGTCGTGCTGTGCACCGGCGCCTGGCTGGGCGGCCTGGTCAAGGAGCTGGTCCCCGGCCTGCCGGTGCGCCGGGTGCGCCTGCAGATGATGCAGACCGCCCCGCTGGATGAGCGGCTGACCACCTCGGTGGCCGACGCCGACAGCTTCCGCTACTACCCCGCCTACGGCGGCGAAGCGCTGGCCGCGCTGGCCGCCGCCCAGGCCCAGCCGCCGGTGGCCGCCGGGCACAAGATGCAGCTCCTGCTGGTCCAGCGCGCCGACGGCTCGCTGACCATCGGCGACACCCATGAATATGAGACGCCCTTCGCCTTCGATGTCGACGAGGACCCCTACCGGCACCTGACGACCGTCGCCGAATCCCTCCTCGGCCGCCCGCTGCCCGGCATCCGGCGCCGCTGGGCCGGGGTGTACGCGCAGTGCGCGGACACCACCCGGGTGGTGCACCGGCAGCAGGTGCGCGACGGGGTCTGGCTGGTGACCGGGCCCGGCGGGCGCGGCATGACCTGCTCCCCGGCGATCGCCGAGACCACCGCGAACACCCTGGGCTGGTGAGTGAGTTGACCGAGAAGATCACGCTGGTGGTGCTGGACATGGCCGGTACCACCGTCGCCGACGACGGCCTGGTCGAGCGGGCCTTCGAGGCGGCGGCGCGCAGACTCGGCGTGGCACCGGGCTCGGCCGCACACGCCGAGCAGCTCGCCTACGTCCGCGCCACCATGGGCGAATCGAAGATCTCCGTCTTCCGCCACCTCTTCGGCGACGAACAACGGGCCCGGCTCGCCAACGCCGAATTCGAGGCCGCCTACGGGCGGTTGGTGGACGCGGGCCACTGCGCGCCCGTGCCCGGCGCCCGGGAGGCGATCGAGAGGCTGCGGGCGGAAGGCCGGACGGTCGTCCTGACCACGGGCTTCGCCCGGGTCACCCAGGACGCGATCCTCTCCGCGCTCGGCTGGCAGGGGCTGGCCGAGCTGACCCTCTGCCCGGCCGACGCGGGCGGACGCGGCCGGCCGTACCCCGACCTGGTGCTCACGGCACTGCTGCGCACCAAGGCCGCCGACTCGGTGGCACAGATCGCGGTCACCGGCGACACCTCGTACGACATGCTCAGCGGCCGTCGCGCGGGCGCGGCGGTGGTCGCCGGTGTGCTCACCGGGGCGCATGACGCGGACGCACTGCGCGCGGCGGGTGCCACCCGGGTGCTGCCCTCGATCGCCCAACTCCCGGACGCCATCGCGGAGTACGAGGCGGGCTCGTGACCCGGCGCGGTGCCCTGGCGCCCGCCTCGCGGGCCGGCGGCGGCTCGGTACCCGCCGGGCCGCCGCGCGGCGGCATCCGCTTCGACGGTGTGAGCGTCGCCTATGGCGACCATGTCGTGCTCGACTCGCTCGACCTCACCGTGGCACCCGGCGAGGTGATGGCCCTGCTCGGCCCCTCCGGGTCCGGCAAGACCACCGCCCTGCGCGCCCTGGCCGGATTCGTCCGGCCCACCGCCGGGCGGGTGCTGATCGGCGGCCGGGACGTCACCGGGCTCGCCCCGCACCGGCGTGGGGTGGGCATGGTCGTCCAGCAGTACGCGCTCTTCCCGCATATGCGGGTGGACGCCAATGTCGCCTTCGGCCTCAAGGCGCGGAAGGCGCCGCGCGGCGAGATCGCCACCCGGGTCGCCGAGGTGCTGGAGATGACCGGCATGGCGGCCTACGCCAGGCGCTACCCGCGCGAGCTGTCCGGCGGCCAGCAGCAGCGGGTGGCCATCGCCCGGGCGCTGGCCATCCGGCCGGGCGTGCTGCTGCTGGACGAGCCGCTGTCCGCGCTGGACGCCCGGCTGCGGTCCGGGATGCTGGCCGAACTGGCCAGGCTGCACCGGGAGTTGCCCGAGGTGTCCATGCTGTACGTCACCCATGACCAGGTCGAGGCGCTCACCCTGGCCGACCGGATCGCGGTCATGGACCGGGCCCGGCTGCAGGACTGCGACACGCCGCGAGAGCTCTACCGGCGGCCGCGCACGGAGTTCACGGCGTCGTTCGTGGGCCAGGCGAACCTGCTGCCGGTGAAGGTCGCCGAGGGCGGGGTCCGCTTCGCCGGGCGGGAGTTGGAGGTGCCGGTCGGCGGTGTCTCGCCGGGGGTCTCGGCCGTGCTGTGCGTACGTCCGCACCTGGTCGGGCTGGGTGCCGGGACGAACGCGCTGCGCGGCAGGGTCGCCGAGGTGCAGTGGCGTGGGGCCACCCATCGGCTGTATGTGGACGTCGACGGGCATCGACTGATGGCGGACCTGCGGGAGCTGCGCGAGACGCCCGCCCTGGGCGACGAGATCACCCTGCACTTCGCCGCCCAGGACGCGGTGTTGCTGCCCGCGGGGACGGGGGGTGTCGCCGGTGACCGGTGAGACGGTCCGCCAACGGGCTTCCTGGCTGTGGGCCTTGCCGCCGGTCGCCGCCCTGGGGCTGGTCTTCCTCTATCCGCTCGCGCTGGTCGTCAGGCAGTCGCTCACGCCGGAGTCCGGCGGATCCGCCTTCTCCGCCTATCGCGAGGTCTTCGCCCAGGCCGCCTTCCGCGACGCCCTGTGGAACACCGTGCTGATCGCCGTCGGCGCCACCGCCGGCGCGCTGCTGCTCGGCTTTGTCCTCGCGCTGGTCATCGGCTTCGTCCCGTTCCCGGGCGGCAAGGCGCTGGGCCGGTTCATCGATGTGTTCCTCTCCTTCCCCTCCTTCCTCATCACCCTTGCCCTGCTGTTCATCTATGGCACCGTCGGCATGGCCAACGGCCTG
Source organism: Streptomyces xingningensis (assembly GCF_054957865.1). Taxonomy (NCBI): domain Bacteria; kingdom Bacillati; phylum Actinomycetota; class Actinomycetes; order Kitasatosporales; family Streptomycetaceae; genus Streptomyces; species Streptomyces xingningensis. The sequence continues at coordinate 21,240 of NZ_JBDJPF010000016.1, read as the reverse complement.
TGGACGGACGTCACCGGCGCGGCCGGCGGACCGTTTGACTTCCTGCACACGCGCTGGGGCGTACTCCTCGCGGAAATCACCTACTTCACGCCCTTTGTGATGCGCCCGCTGCTCGCCGCCTTCTCCCAGCTGGAGACCGCCCAACTGGAGGCCGCCGCCTCGCTCGGGGCCAGGGCGCCGAGGATCGTGCGGCAGGTGATCCTGCCCGAGGCGCTGCCCTCGCTCGCGGCGGGCGGCTCCCTGGTGCTGGTGATGTGCCTCAACGAGTTCGGGATCGTGCTCTTCACCGGGGCCAAGGGGGTCACCACCCTGCCGATGCTGGTCTACGGCAAGGCGATCCTCGACGGCGACTACCCGGGCGCCTGTGTGGTCGCCGTGGTCAACATCGCGCTGTCCGTGACGCTCTACGGCCTCTACCGGCTGCTCGTCGCCCGTGACAACCCAGCCCGTGACAACCCAGGAGGCACCCGCCGTGCTCGTGCATAGCCGCCGCGCCCGCTGGGCGGTGTGGGCCGTGTTCTTCGCGCTCTTCCTGCCCGTCTTCGCGCTGCCGTTCCTGGTGATCCTGGGCGCGTCCTTCGCCACCCACTGGAGCGGGGCGCTGCCCTCCGGCGCCACCCTGGCGCACTACCGGGACATCGTCCGGGGCGACGCCCTGGACGCGCTGACCACCAGCCTGCTCACCGCCCTCGCGGCGAGCCTGGCCGCGCTGGCCACCGGCACCTGGTCCGCGCTGGCGGCCCAGGCGCTGCGCCGGCGGGGGCGGCGGGTGATCGACGCCCTGTTCCTGCTTCCGGTGGCCGTGCCGTCGGTGGTCGTCGGGCTGTCGCTGCTGGTCGCGTTCTCCCAGCGGCCGCTGCTGCTCAACGGCACCCCACAGATCGTGATCATCGCGCATGCGGTCCTGGTCACCGCCTTTGCCCACCAGTCGGTGACCGCCGCGCTCGCCCGCCTGGACCCGGCGTACGAGCAGAGCGCCGCCGGCCTGGGCGCCGGCCCGTGGTATGTGCTGCGGCGGGTGAAGCTGCCGCTGCTGCTGCCCTCGCTCTCCGCCGCCGGCGGGCTCTGCTTCGCCCTGTCCATGGGCGAGTTGAGCGCCACCATGATGCTCTACCCGCCGGACTGGCTGCCGCTGCCCGTCAAGATCTTCGCCGCCACCGACCGGGGCGCGCTGTTCGCCGGGGCGGCCCTCGCCGTGCTGCTGATGGCCGGCACGCTGCTCGTCCTGCTCGCCGTCTCCCGTATCCGCACCAGAGCCACCTATCGCTGAACCATCGTGATCCACCAAGGAGTTCGACACGTCATGGCCCGCTCCCGCAAGCCGCTCGCCGCCGCTCTCGGCGCCCTCGCCCTCGGCTCGTCGCTGACCGCCTGCGGCGGATCCGCAACGGACGCCGACGCCAAGGAAATCACCGTCTACAGCGCCGACGGCCTCAAGGCCGAGGACGGCTCAGGCTTCTACGACAAGATCTTCAAGGACTTCGAGAAGGAGACCGGGGTCAAGGTGAAGTATGTGGAAGGCGGATCCGGGGAGATGGTGCAGCGCCTGGCCCGGGAGCGGTCCAACACCAAGGCGGATGTGGTCGTCACCCTGCCGCCGTTCATCCAGCAGGCGGACGACAAGGGGCTGTTGGCCGCATATACGCCGCAGGGCGCGGACAAGGTCGCGGCCGGCGACAAGGATCCGTCCGGCAAGTGGACCTCGGTGGTCAACAACTACCTGTGCTTTATCTACCACATATCCAAGGACCAGCCGGTTCCGCCGAAGACCTGGAACGACCTGCTGGACGGCAGGTACAAAGGCAGGCTGCAGTACTCCACCCCCGGTGTCGCCGGTGACGGCACGGCCGTACTGGTCAAGGCCATGCACGACTTCGGCGGCAAGGACGCCGCCCTGGACTATCTGAAGAAGCTCCAGAAGAACAATGTCGGCCCGTCCTCCTCGACGGGCCAGCTCGCCCCCAAGACCGACAAGGGCGAACTCCTGGTCGCCAACGGCGATGTCCAGATGAACTACGCCGATATGAGGTCCATGCCCAATCAGGGCATCTTCTTCCCGGCGGGCCAGGACGGAAAGCCCACCACCCTGGCCCTGCCCTATGCGGCCGGGCTGGTGAAGAGCGCCCCGCACACCGCCAACGCCAAGAAGTTCCTGGACTATCTGCTCTCCCAGGACGTCCAGCGGCAGGTCTCCACGGTGGCGGGCGGATTCACCTCCCGTACGGACATCAAGGCCACCGACCGGAACGCCGCCGCACTGGAGAAGATCATGAAGGGGGTGGAGGTCTTCCGCCCCGACTGGGCGGACATCGACAAGAACCTCTCCTCCTATGTCGACGGGTGGAAGGCGGCCACCGGCAGCTGATTACCCTTGAAGGTGCCGGGGCGCGGCACGAGTGGCGGCGTCCCGGCGTGTCCCCGCAGTTCCGGGCAAGGCATCTCAGGAGTCCCGCAGTGGCAGAGCGCAAGCCGATCGAGTCCTGGCTCACCGACATGGACGGTGTGCTGATGCACGAGGGGATCCCGGTGCCGGGGGCGGACGCCTTCGTCAAGCGGCTCCGCGACTCCGGCAGGCCCTTTCTGGTCCTGACCAACAACTCGATCTACACGCCCCGCGACCTGCACGCCCGGCTGAAGCGGATCGGGCTCGACGTACCGGTGGGCAACATCTGGACCTCCGCGCTGGCCACCGCCCGGTTCCTGGACGACCAGCGCCCCGGCGGCACCGCCTATGTCATCGGCGAGGCGGGGCTGACCACCGCCCTGCACGACATCGGCTATGTCCTCACCGACGCCGACCCGGACTATGTGGTGCTCGGCGAGACCCGTACCTATAGCTTCGAGGCGCTCACCAAGGCGATCCGGCTGATCAACGGCGGGGCCCGGTTCATCGCCACCAACCCCGACGAGACCGGCCCGTCCGCCGAGGGGGCGCTGCCCGCCACCGGCTCGGTGGCCGCGCTGATCACCAAGGCCACCGGGCGCGAGCCCTATTTCGTCGGCAAGCCCAACCCGCTGATGATGCGGCACGGGCTCAACCTCATCGGCGCCCACTCGGAGACCAGCGCCATGATCGGCGACCGGATGGACACCGATGTGCTGGCCGGTCTCGAGGTCGGCATGGAGACCTTCCTGGTGCTGACCGGGGTCACCCGGCCGCACCAGGTCGAGAGCTTCCCCTTCCGGCCGTCCCGGGTCGTCGACTCGATCGCCGATCTCGTCGGTCTGGTCACCGACGTCGTCGATCCGGTCTGATGACTCAGGGTCGCTGAATGGAGTAACACCGGCACGGAGCGGATGCGAGGGCATGGCCCGCCGGGTGAACCTGAACCAGGAGGTTCACCATGGTCTCAGTCCGCTCCGTCCTGTGCGGTGCCCTGACGGCGGTCGCCGTCACCGCCGCGCCCGCCCACGCCCTCGGCGACCCCGCCGCGCGGCCCGGCACGGTCGAGTTCTACCCGGTCACCAGCCGGCCGGGCGCCGAAGTGCAGCTGCGGGTCTCCGGTTGTGCCTCGGCGCGCGCGACCGCCGTCTCCGATGCCTTTGTCACCGACGCCAGGCTGGCCAAGGACGTGACCGGGTATGTCGCCGACGCGACCGTCCGCTCGACGATGACCACCGGCAGCTATCCGGTCAGGGTCGACTGCGACGGCCGGCACGGGGCGGTGGAGGGACAGCTCACCGTCCTCGACGACGGCCGCGACGGGCGGAACGGCCAGGACGCCGACCACCATGACGGGTTGCCCATCGCGCCGGTGCACGCGGGCGGCGGCGGCAGCGCGCCCGACGCTGCGGCAGCGGCCCCCGGAGTGCCCGGCCTCATCGTCGGCGGCACCGGGGTGCTGATCGCCGGCGGGCTGATCTGGTACCGCCGCCGTAACAACGCGGCCAAACGCTGAGCGAAGGCGATCCCGCGTCATGTCCGAACCGCGCACCGGGGGTCATGGCCGCCTGCTGACCGGCGTGGCCTGGGCGATACTGCTGCTCGCCCTGTGGCTGTGGGGACGGGAGGCGACCGAGGGTCCGGCCGCCGCGGCCCCGACGACCGGCGATGTGGCCGCCGCCGGCCGGCCGCCCGCCCGGCCGCTGCCCCCGTCCCGCCGGCCGCTGTCCGCCGCCCGGCCGCAGCGGCTCACCATCAGGGCGATGGGACTGCGGGCCCCGATCGAGGGCCATGGACTGGACCCCCTGGGCGCGGTGGAGCCACCGCCGTACGACCGCCCGGGCGCGGTGGCCTGGTACCAGGGCGGTCCACAGCCCGGCACCCCCGGCGCGGCCGTGCTGGTCGGCCATGTGGACACCGACCGGGCACCGGCCGTCTTCTACGACCTCGGCAGCCTCCGGCGCGGCGAGACGATCGGCGTCACCCGGGCCGACGGCTCCACCGCCGAGTTCACCGTCGAGGACGTCGCCGTGGTGGCCAAGGACCGCTTCGACGCCATGAAGGTATACGGTCCGCGCGAGCCGGACCGGGCCGAACTGCGCCTGATCACCTGCGGCGGCGACTATGACCACGCCCGGCGCTCGTACAGCGCGAACGTGGTGGTCTCGGCCTATCTGACGGGCGCCGGAAGGCAATGAGAACCCGAGGCGAACGGCGCGCGCACGGTGCTCCGACAGGGCGATTTGACGCCGTGTCATGAGAAGACCGCCCACGGTGGCGGGTGTGGCTGTGTCAGCATGGGAGGGACCGGTCATGTCCCGAGGGGGCTGAAGGCGTCTCCCGGAAGTACACCCAAGGGGGAGTGGATGTACGGCAGTCACACCGGCCGCACCCGCCGGATCCGCGCGACGCTGGCGCGAGCGGGCACGGCGGCCGGGACATTGCTCCTCCTCGGTGCCTGTTCCTTCGACAACTCCTCCTCCCAGCCCGCGCCCGAGAAGTCCGCGGCCGCACCGCTCCCTTCCCAACTGCCCAAGGCGCAGTCGCCCTTCTGGGTGAACCCGGACGGTACCGCGGCCAAGGAGGTCGTCAAGCTCCGCCAGGCGGGCAAGGGCCAGGACGCCTCGTTGATCGCGAAGATCGCCGACCAGCCGATCGCCGAGTGGATCGGTGTCGACGAGCCGGAGCACCAGACCCGGGGCTTCACCGAGGCCGCCGCCAAGGCCGACCGGGACGCGGTGTTGGTGCTCTACAACATCCCGCACCGCGACTGCGGCCAGTACTCCCAGGGCGGTGCCTCCGACGGCGACTCCTACCGGGCCTGGCTGGACAGCGCGGCCAAGGGCATCGGCGACCGCAGGGCCACGGTGGTGCTGGAGCCCGACGCCCTGCCGCACATGGAGGACGGCTGCACCCCCCAGCGGTACCACGAGGAGCGGTACGCGCTGCTCAAGGAGGCCGTCGCCAAGCTCAAGGCGCTGCCCAGGACCAAGGTGTATCTGGATGCGGGCAACCCCAGTTGGGTCACGCCGGCCGACCGGATGGCCGAGCCGCTGAAGCGGGCCGGCGTCGAGCAGGCCGATGGCTTTGCGCTCAATGTCTCCAACTTCCAGACGACAAAGGCCAGCAAGGAGTACGGGCGCACACTCTCGGCCCTGCTGGGGGACAAGCACTTTGTCATCGACACCAGCCGCAACGGCAATGGCCCGCTGTCCGACGAGGATCACGAGAAGGCCTGGTGCAACCCCTCCGGGCGGGCGCTCGGCGAGCCGCCGACCACCAGGACCGGCGACAAGCTGGTGGACGCCTATCTCTGGATCAAGCGGCCCGGGGAGTCGGACGGGGCCTGCAAGGGGGGGCCGGACGCCGGGCAGTGGTGGGAGTCCTATGCGCTGGAGCTGGCCCGTAACGCGCGGTTCTGATCAGCCCCCTTCGGCCACCGGCACCTTGACCCACGCCGCCTCCGACGGGGTGCCCTGGTCGTCGACCAGGGTCAGCATGTACCAGCCGGGCGGCACCAGGGACGGGTCCTTGGGCAGGGTGACGGTCACCTGGTCGGCCGCCTTGGTGAAGTCCAGGGCGATGGACCGCTGTTCGATGTTGGTGACATGGGTGAAGGAGCCGGGGCGGATCAGCCGCGCCTTCGCCACGGGGTGCGCGGACTCCACCCGGTAGCCGGTCTTGTCGCCCAGTTTCACCGTCCGTGGCTCGCCGCCCTTGAGCCTGGGGCGGGTTGACCGGTAGCCATAGGGCGGGGTGTAGAGGTCGATCTCCTGCTGGAAGGTGCCTGCGGTGGTGTTGTCCTTGTCGCCGTAGAGCGAGTCGGAGCCGAAGGTCATCACCCGCCCGTCGGGCAACAGCAGTGCGCCGGAGTGGTAGTTGCGGCCCACCAGCGGATCGGCCACCGGGCGGGAGCTGTTCGAGGAGGGGTCGTACAGCTCGGCCTTGAGGACGTTGGAGGCGCTGCGGCCGCGGTAGTCACCGGAGCCATTGGTGGTCAGCACGGTGTCATCGGGGAGGATGACGCTGCTGGGGTAACGGGCCTTGGCGTAGAGGTCGGGCCCATTGCGGAAGCGTGGCCGGTCGGCGTGCAGATCGACGATGCGGGTCCTGGCGGTGGACTTCTTGTCCTCGCCCACGCCGCCACCGCCGAGCACCATATAGCGCTGCTTCTGGGCGGGTGGCAGCAGCACGGACATCGAGGTCTCCAGGATGTCCGGGTCGCTGATGCCGGGCACCCCGGTGAACCGGTTGCTCTGCAGGTCCCAGAGCCCCGGGTCGCGGCCCTTGTCGGCCGGGCCGTAACCGGCGTTGGAGCCGGTGTAGAAGATCCTGCCCCGGTCGGCGAGGAAGAGGGCCGGGTAGGTGGGGAAGAACCGCTGCTGGGGGAGGTAGGTCCACTTCTTGGTCTTGGGGTCGAAGACCTCGTTCTTGCCGGGGACGACCTGGCCGATCTCGTCCAGGCCGGAGACGGAGAGGACCTTGCCGTCGGGGAGGGTGGTCAGCGTCGGATACCAGCGGGCCTCGTTCATCGGGTCGACCGTGATGTAGCGCTCGGCGACCGGGTCGAACTCAAAGGAATCCTTGATGCCTTGGAAGTCCTTCTTGTCGAAGGACAGCTTGTTGGCGATGCCATAGGAGTTCCGGGCGTCGTCGCCCGTCAGGCCCTCGATGCGGTAGTTGTCGGTGAGCCCGGTCTCATGGGCGTGGCCCTTTTTGAGCGCCTCGACATAGACGCGTGCGGTGCTAGCGGTCACGGTGACCTTGCCCGTGGTGCCGTCCTGGGCCTTCTTGGCGCGCGGCACCAGCAGGGCGTCCTTGGACTCGAAGGTCTTGCCCGTCTGCTTGCCGGTGAAGCGGGTGCCGGCGGGGAAGGTCATCGGCTTGTCGGGGTTCTCATTGTGGACGATCATCAGGCCGCCGGCCTTGGTGACATCGCCCTCCAGCTTCTCGTAGCGCTGGGTGCCGCCCGCCACCAGGAGGTTGCCGTCGGGCAGTTGGGTGTGCCCGGCGCAGAAGAGGTCCTTGGGGGTGGGGATGTCCTGGTAGGTGTTCTTCGCCGGATCCCAGAGGACCGTACGGAAGGACTTGGCCTTGAAGTTGGCGGCGTTGTTGCCGGAGCCCGCGACGAGCAGCACCTTGCCGGTGTGCAGCAGTGCGGCGTGGATGGTGTTGATCCGGTACTCCGCGGGGACGTCCACCTCGGCCCAATGGCCGTTCCTGGCCTTGTACTTGGTCTGGTTGATCTTGTATTCGTGGTACTGGTCGGAGGCGTATCCCCAGATCGCCGGCCCGTTCATGCCCGCCAGAACGAGGACGGCCGCCGCACCGATGGCGGTGCGGCGGGTGCGGCGGCTGATCTGATACGGCCGGAATCTCATGGCGCTGTCCCCTCGGGCTGCTTGCTGTGACGCGTGGTCCACCACCAGGCGACGATCGGCGCGACCGAGACCGCCACGGCGAGCACCGCCCAGGTGCGCATCGCCACATGGGTGTGGCCCAGGAAGAGCGAGGCCAGCAGCGAACCGCCGAAGACCGCGAGGAAGAAGAGGTGGATGCGGAAGGTGCCGAAGAGGGTGTCCGGGCTGGCCGAGTCGCCCTTGGGGGTCACCACGAAGCGGCTCTTGCGGCGCAGCACGGCGTCCATCAGCGAGCGTGCGTAGATCGGTGCGGAGAGGGCGGACATCGCCATGCCCGCGAGCCCGCCGGAGCCCTCGGGTTCGTGCGGGGAGACATTGTGCCGGCGGTTCCAGACGTAGAGGCCGATCTGCAGGGCGGCGGCGTCGCTGTAGAGCATCATCCAGACCTGGGAGTCGATCTGGATCCCGGAGGCGCCCAGGCCGAGGAAGAGCGCGCAACTCATAGCGCCCAGCATCCAGTTGACCGCCGTCATCGGGTAATAGATGACCATCAGCGAGTAGTTGAGGAACTTGCCCGGCGACAGGGTGAACGGCCCTTTCCAGTACTGCTTGAGGATCGTCTCGTAGGTGCCCCGGGACCAGCGCAGCTGCTGGGTGAAGAAGTCCGTCCAGGCGTTCGGGCCCTCTCCCACGGCGAGGACGTCCGGGGTGTATACGGAGCGCCACTTGTGGCCGGTGGCCGGGTTGCGGTGCCGGTGGAGTTCAAAGCCGGTGGCCATGTCCTCGGTGATCGAGTCATAGAGGCCGCCGATGCCCTTGAGGGCTCTGATGCGCACCACATTGTTGGTGCCGACGAACATGGGCGCGCCATAGCGGTTGCCGGCGCGCTGGATGAGGGCGTGGAAGAGGAACTGCTGGCTCTCGGCCGCCTTGGTGACGGCGGCGTCGTAGTTCCCGTACACCTGCGGTCCAACGACAAAGGCGACATCGGGGTCACGGAAGTAACCGAGCATCCGCTCGAGGAAGTTGGGCAGTGGTACGTGGTCGGTGTCGACGGAGGCGAAGTAGTCGTAGTCGTCGCCGTGTGCGGCCAGCCAGGCGTTGTAGTTTCCGTGTTTGGTCCGGGCGCGGTGCGGGCCCTTCGGCTGGTTCCACTTCTCGATGCCCTTGCGGGTGAAGTGGCGCACTCCGAGCCTTCTGCAGACCTCCTTCACCTCGGGGTCGTCGCCCTCGTCGAGCAGCCAGACGTGCACCGGCCCGCGGTGCCGCACCCGCACCGCCGCCTCCAGGGTGCGGGTCACCATCTCGATCGGTTCCTTGCCCGGCACGAACGAGGTGAGGAAGGCGACCCTGGTGCCGGTCTCGGGCACGACGGGTATCGGGTCGCGGGCCACCAGCGTGGCATGGGCGTTGGAGGTGACGTTCATGGTGCGGAAGAGTTCGATGAGCCCGATGGACACCAGCATCACGGTGTCCAGTACCTGCATCAGCGGGGTGGCGTTCTGCCGCTGGGTCCAGTGCGCGGGCTGCATCAGCCAGATGAGCAGGGTGAGCGAGACCACGGGGGCCGCGCCGAGCAGCAGCGCGGCCTTGATCCGGTGTGGTTCGTCGGCGAGCAGGCTGCGGTAGCGGACCCGGTAGGGGCCGGGCTGAGGCTGTGTCAGGGGACCGGCCAGCCGGCTGTAGTGCTCGTAGTCATAGCGCGGGCGCGCCTTGTGGTGATGCGGCGGCCGTGCCGGATGGGGTGTGCTGCCGCGCCGTTGGTCCGGGGGACCGGGCGGGACGGGGACCCGCACCCGCGCGGTCACCGCTGGGTCGAATGTCTGCTGCCGGGCGTCGGCAGGCGTGGACGTCATGAGTCATTCCCCCCGCACGCAGGCTGAACTGCGTGGTGTGCCAGTGCAATGGCCCTGCCGGGCCCCCTCGGCCGGGCGCGGGCGCTGGAGTGCCGGCTCCCTCCGGCACTGCCCAACTCACTGGGATGACCGTGATGTTGGGATGGAGCTGTCTGTTCAGGATCTCTGACGGGGCATCATGATCGCAAGGGTGAAACAAGCTGTTTACCGGGCAAAGTGGTACGCCAAGCGAAGATGTGTACGAATGTTGCTGAAGTGGTCGTGAATGGTCGCCTCCGGCGCTCATCCGGCCATTCGTTTGATCATTCGCTTGATCGGCAGGACCGAGTCTCCGGAGAACGCCTTGAGGCCCCTCACCGATAGGTGAAGGGCCTCAAGATTGTCGGTGCGCCGCCAGGGACTCGAACCCCGGACCCGCTGATTAAGAGTCAGCTGCTCTAACCAACTGAGCTAGCGGCGCCTGCTGACGGAGAAACTCTACCTCACTCCTGAGGGTGCACCTGACCACCCTGGTGGAGTACTCGGCGGCCCCGCCTGCCAAAGCCCCGCCCGCCCTGTCCGGGCGGGGCTCTGGGGCTGCGCACGGCCGCGGCCGCGGCATGCGGGGCGGCCGGACGGTTGAGAGGCTGTGCCGAGCGGTGCCGGAGTCGCGTAGGCACGCCCGCCGGTGACCGCTTTGATACGGACTGTGCCGAAAGGCGGCAGAACGATGCGGATACCGGATCACGCGGAGATACCCGGGACGCCCGGCGACTGCCCCTGTGGGCCCTGTGCCGCATCCCGGGCGGGAGGCGGCGGCGCCCGGCGGTGTGCGGTCCGGGGCGCGATCGTGGCGGCCGTGGGTGCGGCCGTCATAGCGGGCTCGAGCCCGGTCTCCACCGCCACCGAGCCGCCCGATGCGCCACCGAGGCAGACGTCCCAGGACGAGTCGTCGCCCGAGGCGCTTCCCGAGGCCGAGGCGGGCGACGGCGTGGACCGCGGGCTGGAACAGGCCGTCGGCTATGCCCTCGCCCACCTCGGCGATCCCTATGCCCTGGGCGGCAACGGCCCGCACCGCTGGGACTGCTCCGGCCTCATCCAGCAGGCCTATCGCCGGGCGGGTGTCACCCTGCCCCGTATCGCCGCGGACCAGTACCGGGCCACCCGCCGCATCAAGCGTGGCGAGCTGCGCCGCGGTGACCTGGTCTTCTGGTCCGGCAATGGCCGGGCGTCCGGTGTTCACCATGTCGCGATCTATCTGGGCGACGGGCGCTATCTGGAGGCGGCCCGGCCCGGGACAAAGGTCCGCATCTCCACATTTTCGGACTACAGTCCGAATCTCTATGGCCGGGTCGCTCGTCCGCCCGAGCCTGCCCGGTGCCCGGAGTCCTGTGCGGAGCTGGATGAGTGCGACCGCGGTACGGGCGGGGACGACTGCTGACTGCGCCCGGTGGGGCGGCGGTTGGGCGGTGGTGGGGCGGCGGTCGAAACCTCGGCCACTTTGGCCTGGACATGACCATTCCACGGTACTAGCCTCCGACTTGGTCTAGACCGCATGGGCGGCCTCTCGCCACACGTCATTTCGGCATGGCGTCGTGTCCGTGTGCCGTCACCCCCCACCTAGCTCACAGAACCCCCCCACGTTCGAGGAGCGAAGCATGCGCAAAAAGATCAGTGCGGTGATCGTCGGCCTGGGAATCACCTGTGCGTCCGTACTGGCCACGGCCGGCGGCGCGAGCGGCCACGGCTACACCGACGCCCCCACCAGCCGCCAGGAGTTCTGCGCCAAGGGCACCGTGCAGGACTGCGGGGAGATCCAGTGGGAGCCGCAGAGCGTCGAGGGGCCCAAGGGCTTCCCGGACGCCGGCCCCGCCGACGGCACCCTCTGTGCGGGCGGCAACAGCCGCTTCGCCGAGCTCGACGACCCGCGCGGCGGCCAGTGGCCCACCACCGGCGTCACCGCGGGCCAGAGCTACACCTTCCGCTGGCGGCTCACCGCACGGCACGCCACCACGGACTTCCGCTACTACATCACCAATGACGGCTACGACCCCAACCGGCCGCTCACCCGCTCGGAGCTGGAGCCCGAGCCGTTCCTGACGGTCCCCTACGACGGGCGGGTGCCGGATGCCACGGTCACCCACGATGGCGTCATACCGGCCGGGAAGAGCGGCAAGCAGCTGATCCTGGCGGTGTGGACCATTGCCGACACCGGCAATGCGTTCTATGCCTGCTCGGACGTTCAGCTCTGAGGCTCGTCACCCCCGGGCAGCTTCTCCTCCGGCGGGCGCCGCAGTGCATGACGCGCCAGGGCGCCCGCCACCGCCAGCGCGATCACGGCCAGCAGGGCGTAGTCGGGCACCGCGTCGCCCACCCGGGAGGCGAACTCCTCCAGCCGGAACTCCTGGTCGGCATCCAGGGTCCCGGGCAGGCCGGTGGCCCCGTCATAGACGAGGAAGAGCACCCCGATCCCGATGAAGAACAGTCCGGAGACCAGGGAGGTGGTGTGCAGCCGCAGCCGGCCCAGCCGCAGTTCGCGGCCGCGCAGCCAGCCGCGGGTGCCGAGCTTGAAGCGGTCCCAGCACAGGGCGAGCACAAACAGCGGCAGCGCCATGCCCAGGGCGTAGACGGCGAGCATCGACGCGCCGTACACCGCGCTGCCGTGCACGGCCGTCACCATCAGGACCGAGCCCAGGATGGGCCCGGCGCAGAAACCGGCCAGACCGTAGACACAGCCCAGCAGGAAGGTCGACGCCGCCGAGCGCGGGGTGATGCGCCCGGCGGCGGCCTGGGCCTTTCCGGAGGCGAAGCCGAGGCCGAGGATCTGGGCGGCACCCAGGACGATGACCAGCCAGCCGCCCACCGTGACGAGCACCTCGCGGTGGCCGTTGAAGAGCCTGCTGACGCCGGTGGAGGCGACGCCGAGCGGCACCAGCGTGGTCGCCAGGCCGAGGTAGAAGACGCCGGTGCGGGCCAGCAGCTTGCCGGGGCTGGCCAGCGAGTAGGCGAAGAACGCGGGCAGCAGCAGTGCGCTGCACGGGCTGACCAGGGCGAGGGTGCCGCCGAGGAAGGCGGCCAGATAGCCGATGTCGGTCATTTCCGGCCGCTCTTCGCCGCCTTGGCCTTGACGATCGCGTCCTCGAACTCCTTCATCGGCTGCGCCCCCGCGATGGGGCGGCCGCCCACCAGGAAGGACGGGGTGCTCGAGACGCCGAGGCGGTAGCCCTCGTCCTGGTCCTTCTTGACGGCCTCCTGGGAGGCGGAGTCCTTCAGATCGGCCCGGAACCGGTCGAGGTCCCGGATGCCCGCCGTGCGCGCCAGCTCGACGAGCTTCTCCTCGGCGAGCGCGTCGCCCTTGCGGGTCCTGGCGTACAGCTCGTCGTGGAACTGCCAGAACCTGCCCTGCTGTCCGGCCGCCCAGGAGGCGCGGGCGGCCCGCAGGGAGGGATCGCCGAAGATCGGGAAGTTACGGAACTCGATGCGCAGCACGCCCGTGTCGACATACTTCTTGATCAGTTCGGGCTGGTTCTCCCGGGTGAAGCGGCCGCAGAACGAACACTGGTAGTCGGCGTACTCCACGAGCACCACCGGGGCGTCCGGCTTGCCGATGGCGAGCGGGTCGCCGTTCCGGCGGCGGCTGGTGGCTCGGTCCAGCTGGTCGTAGGTCGACTGCTGCGGGTCGGCGGAAGGCTCCTCGGCGGCGGACGGCTCGCGCTTGCCGGAGTCACCGGAACCACCGGCGATGGCGATGCCCCCGGCGATCACTGCCACGAGCAGGGCGAGGACGGCGCCGATGCCCGCGAGGCGGCGGGAGGACAGGGACGCCTTGGTAGTTTTCCTGATCTTCGTCTTACTGCTGGACATGAGTGAGTAGAGCTCCATGAGTCATGTGAAATCCGGACATGCCGCAGCACGGCCCGGCGCGGGCCGTGCGGGGCGGGTCTAGAGCCGCAGGACGGGGAGCAGTTCGGCGCAGCCGACGACCGGTGAGGGTGGGGCCCTGGAGGAGTCGTTGGACGGCGGGGGCGCCTGGGGGAGCGGGGACCGGGCGGGGCCGGGGCCGGTGAGCGGGTCGGTGTGGCCCTGGGTCACCACGGTTTCGGTGCCCTTCAGCGGCAGGTCCCGCGGACGGCAGCTGCCGCCGTCGGTGCGGGGCCGGGCCTCCTCCGCCGACCGGGCGTCCGAGGTGTGGGCCCGCACCTCGGAGGCCGTCGACGCGAGCCCGGAGGCGGACGGGCCGGTGCCGGAGGCGATGGGCCCGAAGGCCACCGTGAGGAACAGCAGTACGAGCGCTGCGGCTGTTGTCGGACGACGGCGCGGGGGCACGGGCTGCTCCTTCCGGTATGTGTGGCGGGGCCGCCCCCATGCTACGGGCCGATGGGAACGCCTTGGGGCCCCTCACCGGTGGTGAGGGGCCCCAAGGCTGTCGGTGCGCCGCCAGGGACTCGAACCCCGGACCCGCTGATTAAGAGTCAGCTGCTCTAACCAACTGAGCTAGCGGCGCCTGCTGACGGAGAAAATATTACCTGCTCCAAAAGGGTGCTTCTCACCACCCTCCCCAGGGGACCCGCTAGATGGTGAGCGAGAGCAGCATCGGTGCCGCATGCCGGTTCAGGGTTCGGGCGGCCTCGCGCAGCCGGTGGGCATGGGCGAGCGGCAGCGAGAGGGCCAGCGAGCCGACGGCGGCGCCGGCCGTTATGGGGACCGCGGCGCAGACCGTGCCCACCGCGTATTCCTGGAGATCCAGGACGGGAACGGTGGCGGGCTGGGCGTCCAGGGTGCGGAAGAGCGCCTTCTCATTGGTGATCGTCCGTGAGGTGAACCGGGCGATCCGGTGGCGGGAGAGGTGGTCGCGCCGATCGTCGTGATCGAGCTGGGTGAGCAGGCACTTGCCGACCGCGCTGGCATGGGCGGCGGTACGGAAGTCCACCCATTCGTTGACCTTGGGCGTGCGCGGCCCGTCCGCGTACTGGGTGATCCGGACCTCACCGTCTATGTAGCCGCTGAGGTAGACGGCGGCGCCGATCCGGTCGCGCAGCGTGGACAGCGACCGCTGGAGCTTGGCCCGCAGGGCCTGTTCGCGGTCGCCGCCCGAGGCCAGCAGCACCAGGGAGTCCCCGAGGACGTACCCGCCGTCGCCGGTGCGCCGGACGTACTCTTCGCGGCCCAGCATCAGCAGCAGGTGGGCGAGGTGCCCGACGGGCAGCCCGGTTTCGCGGGCGAGCTGTGATTCGCTCACCCCGCCGGTGTGCCGGGCGACCGTCTCCAGCACCCGCAGGGCGTACTGCACCGAGCGGTATGGTGCGGTCGGCTCGGGCCTGAGCGCCACGGTTCCTCCTGGCGGTCGCGATGGGCGCCCCCTCGGGCGGGCGTCCCGCCCTCCACGATAGGGGCGAAGAGGGCCTTGCGTGGGGTGAGTTGACCAGAATCGGGGCTGGTCCGTACCTCTGTCCAGGCGCTCTTGACCTGGGCATATGCCAATGACGAGGACCGGGAATAACCGGAGAATGACTCCGGTTGCCTGTGCACGACGCAGTCGAGCAGAGAGGCGGGTCCATCCGTGACCGAAGTGCAGGACGAGACCATTCGTGCGACGCCCCGGGGCAGCGCGCCGGTGCCGCTGTCCGTACTGGACCTGGCCACCGTGGGCAGCGGCCGGACCGCGCGGCAGGCGCTGGAGGCCACCGCCGAGCTGGCTCGTCTCGCCGAGCGGCGCGGCTACCACCGGTTCTGGGTCGCCGAGCACCATTCGATGCCGGGCATCGCCAGCTCCTCCCCGGCCGTGCTCCTCGCCCACCTGGCCGCCCATACGGACCGCATCCGGCTGGGCTCCGGGGGCGTGATGCTGCCCAATCATGCACCGCTGGTGATCGCCGAGCAGTTCGGCACCCTGGAGGCGCTCGCGCCGGGGCGCATCGACCTCGGCCTGGGGCGTGCACCCGGTACGGACGGCGCGACCGCCGCGGCCCTGCGCCGCGCGGATGAGCTCGCGCAGGGGGCGGACGACTTCCCGCAGCAGCTGTCCGAGCTGACCCGGTTCCTGGACGACGACTTCCCCGACGGCCACCCCTACGCCGCCATTCACGCCGTCCCCGGGCCCGTTCAGGGGCGGGTGCCCGGCGGAGTGCAGCGCGCCGACCGGCCGTCGATCTGGCTGCTGGGCTCCTCCGGCTTCAGCGCGCGGCTCGCCGGGCTGCTCGGGCTGCCCTTCTCCTTCGCACACCACTTCTCCGCGGCCAACACGGTTCCGGCGCTCGAGCTCTACCGCGAGTCCTTCCGGCCGTCCGAGGTCCTCGACCGGCCGTACGCCAAGATCGGCGTCCAGGCACTGGCCGCGGACAGCACCGAGGAGGCGCGTCGGCAGGTCCTGACCGGAACCTTGGCGATGCTCCGGCTCCGCATGGGGCGCCCGGGACTGGTGCCGACCCCCGAGGAGGCGGCGGCTTACGAAGCCAACTTGGCAGAACGGGAGTTCATCGCCGACCGGCTGACCAATGTGGTGTTCGGAACACCGGACGAGGTGCGCGACGGCCTCGGTGCACTGGTCGAGCGGACCGGGGCCGACGAGCTGATGCTCACCTCCAATGTGCACGGCGCGGACGCGCGCCTGCGCAGCTATGAGCTGATCGCGGACACCTATGGACTGCCGGACGCGGAGTGACCACCGGCACCCACCCCCTACCGCCGACCAGGTCGTTACGCCCGCACCCCCTCCACCAGCAATGCCGAGATCCGCTCGGCCGGCACCGCCCGGGAGTAGAACCAGCCCTGCCCGGTGTCGCAGCCGATCCGGCCCAGCCGTTCCGCCTGTTCCGCGCTCTCCACGCACTCCGCCGTGACCGTGAGGCCGAGCCGGTGGGCGAGCTGGACCAGGGCCTCGACGATCATCTCGTCGGCGGGGTTGGGGTGTTCGCCCGCGCGGAAGCCGTGAACGAAGGACCCGTCGAGCTTGAGCGTGGAGACGGGCAGTCGGCTGAGGTAGGCGAGGTTGGAGTAGCCGGTGCCGAAGTCGTCGATGGCGATGGCCACGCCCATGTCGCTGAGCTGCCGCAGCTGTTGGAGCGGTCGGCCCGCCGAGCCCATCACCGCGGACTCGGTGAGTTCCAGCTGCAGCAGCCGCGGCGGCAGCCCGGTCTCGGCGAGGATCGCGGCCACGTCCGCGACCAGGTCGGAGTCCCAGACCTGACGCACCGCCACATTCACGCTGACGACCAGTGGCTCGTCCGGGCGGTCCAGCTGCCAGCGCCGCGCCTGGCGGCAGGCCGTTTCCAGCACCCAACGGCCCAGCGGCACAATGGCGCCCGTCTCCTCCGCCAGCCCAATGAACCGATTCGGCGCCAGGGTGCCGAACTGCGGGTGCCGCCAGCGCACCAGCGCCTCCACGCCTCGTACCACCCCGTCGCCCAGCCCCACCAGCGGCTGGTACTGCAGCACGAACTCGCCCCGCTCGACCGCCGGGCGCAAGGTGCTGGAAAGGGCCTGCCGGGTCATCCGGTGGGCGTTGCGCTCGGGGTCGAAGAGGGTCCAGCGGGCCTTGCCGTCCGCCTTCGCCCAGTACAGCGTGGTGTCCGCGGCCTGCATCAGCTCGGTGGCGTGCGTCCCGGCGGCCGGGCGCTCGACCACGCCGATGCTGGCCGACACCGCCAGCCGCTGGCCCGCCACCTCGAACGGCCGCTGCAGCGTGGCCTGTACGGACGCGGCGAGCTTGATCAGTTGCTCGGTGCCCGCGGACTCCTCGACCAGCAGGGCGAATTCATCGCCGCCGAGCCGGGCCACCAGATGCCCGCCGGGAGCCGCACACTCCGTCAGCCGCCGGGCCACCGCGCCCAGCAGCCGGTCGCCGGCCCGGTGGCCCAAGGTGTCGTTGACGGCCTTGAAGCCGTCCAGGTCGAGATAGCACAGTCCGATCCGGCCGCTGCCGTCCCGGGCCACGGAGGCCGCGGCCAGCGCCGCGGCCAGCCGCTCGAAGAACAGGCTGCGATTGGGCAGCCGGGTGACCGGATCGTGCATCCGCAAGTGCCGCAACCGCGCCCGTAGATCGCGCCGTTCGGTGATGTCCGCCACGGACAGCAGCGCGTCGCAGCTGTCCGGCAGCGGGGTGACCGTGATCTCCGCCCATACCGCCTGCCCGCCCGGACGCCGCAGCCGACGGGTGCAGTTGAGCCGCTCACGGCGGCCGAGTAGCACCTCCCGGTAGGCGTTCCAGGTCCGTGAGTCCTCGCGCAGGCCGGTGAACTCGGCCGCCGGGCAGTCCTGGAGCCGGGCGGCGTCGGTGCCCAGCAGCGCGCCGAGGGCGTCGTTGGCGATGCGCACCAGGCCGTCGCGGCCGACGACGGCCATGCCGAGGTGCGCGGTGTGGAAGGCAGCGCGGAAATCATTCGAGTTGACGTTACGTTCCGTGACGGTTGGCGCCGCCGCACCCGGCGCGCCGCCCTGGCCGTCGAGGGTTCCGCTCACCGCTCGCTCCCGCGTGGCATTCGTCCCGCACTGTTCGTGCGGCTTTCACGGTTTTCATACGCGTGGTCGAAATGGCGGCATATGGCCGCCTGTAGGGGGAATTCCATGCTGGAAATGTGGCGATCATAGAGCTCGCGCGGGGACCGTTCCAGCGGCTTGGCCGCGATCAGTGGAGCCGCCGTCCTTGGTCTGACCGTTTTTGTGCGTCCATGCACACTCACGCCTGAGGCTGCATGACTGCGCCTGCTGGACCTTGTTGATTGACCGTCCGTGACTGAGTGTGATGTACCCAGAAGTCGGCCTAGTCACTCGACTGGGGGACTGGAACAGGGCATACCGCCACAAACCACCAGAGGGTGGGTGAGGTGTCCCGAATCCGTCCCCGGAGGTCGACGTGGTGCGTCCGCAGACACCCATGGGAGTGGACCGGCCGCGATTGCGCCGCTTCGGAGCGGTATTCACCGCCCTCTGTGCGATCGCCGCGACGGTCGTGGCAGGCCCCGCCCGGGCCGTCGGACCCGGCGGCCCGTGTGCGCTGCCCCGCAGCCAGGCCCATCACTCCGAGGGTCTGGACACCTGGAACCCCGCCTACCCCCGGGGCATCGGCCGGCTGGACGCCGTGCTGGTCTTCCTCTCGTTCCCGGACTCCCGCCCCGCCACCACCCCGGCCCAGCTGGTCGCCGACCACTTCCCCGGCACCTCCCGCTTCTTCGAACGGGCCTCCTACGGTCGGTTCTCGGTGCGGCCCCATCCGGTGAACCAATGGTTCCGGATGCCTCGGCCCTCCACCGCGTACCACATACAGCGCGACTGGGACGGGGAGCTGCGCTCCGCCTATCTGCGGGACGCCATCGCCGCCGCCCATGGCACGGTGGACTTCAGCCGGTACGGCCTGGTCTACCTGGTCGCCGACCCCGACGCCCCGGGCGTGGACTCCGACGCCACCAAGGTCGTCAACCTGGACCGGCCGCTGAGCGTGGACGGCACCGAGCTGCGCCGGGTGGTCACGGTCTTCGAGCACCATCCGCCCGACCGCAATGTCCTCGCCCATGAGACGGGCCACGTCCTGGACCTGCCCGACCTCTACCACCGGCCCACGGAGGGCAAGGGCGACTGGGACACCCATGTGGGCGACTGGGATCTCATGGGCAGCCAGTTCGGACTGGCCTCGGACCCCTTCGCCTGGCACAAGTGGAAGCTCGGCTGGATCACCGTGCGCCAGGTCGACTGCGTGAGCGGCCGCGGCAGCAGCCTGCACACCATCCAGCCGCTCGAGGCCCCCATGCAGCCGGGCCATGACACCCGCACCCGTCTGGTGGTGGTCCGTACCGGCCTGACCAGCGCCATCGCCATCGAGGCCCGTGTCGCGTCCGGCAATGACGCCACCACCTGTTCGGAGGGGGTACTGGTCTACCGGGTGCACAGCGACACTCCCTCCGGCGGTGGGCCCATCCAGGTGCTGGACGGGCATCCGGGCAGCCTGGCCTGTTCCGGAGAGTCCGTCTATCCGCCGCTGGCGGACGCCCCGCTGGGGGTGGGCGAATCCCTGTCCACCGGACCGGACCGGGTGCGGGTGACCGTGGCCGGGCGCAGCGCGGGCGGGGCGTGGCAGGTGCGGGTGAGCCGGGGGTGAGCCCCAGGGAATGCCTTGAGGCCCCTCACCGATGGTGAGGGGCCTCAAAGTCGTCTGTGCGCCGCCAGGGACTCGAACCCCGGACCCGCTGATTAAGAGTCAGCTGCTCTAACCAACTGAGCTAGCGGCGCCTGCTGACGTGGAAGACTTTAGCACCCTGGTCCGGTGGAAAGAAAATCCGTATGTTTCAGCCCCGGGGAAGGGCGGGTGTGCTGGTCACGGGGGTGGGGCGGTGGTCCGTTCGCCCCCCGCGGGCGGTGCGGACACAGGCCCAGAGCAGTGTCTCGGGGCCGGGCAGCCAGGGGTGGCGCACCTCGGGGGCGATCAGCCAGCGGGCCGCGGGCGGGGTGGGTTCGGTCTCGTCCGGTGGGCACAGCGGGGGGACGGTCAGGGCATCGCCGGTGCCGTGGCAGAGCAGCGGTGGCACCGGGTGTCCGCGGCCGCCCCACTCCTCCCAGCGCAGCAGTGCGGGCAGCCGCTGGGCGGTGCCGGGGGTGGCGAACAGCAGCAACCGGCCGTGCTGTGCGGCGACCGGGCCGGAGCCGGGGCCGTCCGACCATAAGCGGTCGAGCATCCGGCGCCCGAACAGGGCCGGGGTGCCGATCACATCGAACGCGGTGCCGCAGGGCAGCACCATCGGGGCGCCGGGGTTGTCGGCCCACAGGGCGCGCACGCTGCGGGGGAACGGGCTGGCGTCGGCGAGCCACTCGGCGCCGGCGGCGCTGACCTGGGCGGAGACGAAGCGGGCGGGGTGCGGGTGGCGTGGCCTGGAGTCCATGCCCCCATGTTCGACGGCCGGTCACCGGCTGTTCGCCGTAGTTTCCGGAATCTGGGACAGGGGGGTGCGGGGTGCGCTAGGTTACGCGCCGCATATGCCAACGGCCCATGATCGGGATCATGGGCCGTGCCGGGTGGTGCGGTGCTCAGTCGGCGCCGAGCCGTCCGTTTCCGCTGCCGCGCAGCAGCTCCTGGCCGAACTCGACCATCTTCTTGGTGTAGTCCTCGCTCCACTCGGCGCGCTCCGCGATCACGGATGCCGGCAGCCGGTCGAAGCGCCGGGGGTCGGCGAGCTGGGCCGCCGCCACCGCCTGGAACTCGGTCGCCCGGTCGGCCGCCGCGCGAAACGCCAACGCCAGCTCCGTCGAGCGCGCCAGCAGCTCGCGCGGGTCCTCGATCGACTCGAGGTCGAAGAAGTGCTCGGCTTCCGCGACGGTCTCGGGTGGCTCGAAGAGCAACGGCGCGGGCTTCAGGCGGCGCGTCTCACCGGCGCGCGCGCCGGGAGCCTGCTTCGGCTCGCACATGTACTTACCTCCAGGATCGTCTGCACCGCCATCTATTCTCCCGCGAGGCGCAAGTGCGCCGTCGCCGCCGGGCGGTCAGGGGGCCCATGGCACTCGGTGCTCGTGCAGATGCGACAGCACCGCATGGTGCGCCTCCCACCCGTCCGGGCTGTGTCTGATGGCCGCCTCCGGCGGCGTGCCGGACTCCGTCCGGCGGTTCGCGGGGTACCGCCGGATGGTCAGGGGGCCCATGGCACTCGGTGCTCGTGCAGATGCGACAGCACCGCATGGT
>NZ_JBDJPF010000015.1:0-106910 GCF_054957865.1 Streptomyces xingningensis | reverse complement strand
TGGCGGAGACCGAGCGGGAGAACATCCGGGAGTCGACCCTCGAAGGACTCGACGCGGCGGCCCGCAAGGGCAAGCACGGCGGCCGACCGCCCGTCATCACCGAGGACATGCTGCACACCGTGCTCCGGCGCCGGGCGAAGGACGAGTCGGTCGAGCAGATCCAGCCCGACTTGATCATCCCCACCAGCAAACGCAAGGGCCAGGCCCTCAGCGTCGCAAGCATCTACCGCGCACTCGCCGAGCACGAGAAGAAGGAGGCGTACCGCGAGGCCGTCGAGGCGGCGCACGCCGACTTCGCCGACCTCCAGGATGTCGACGACATCCCGCGTCCCCGCCGGGTCCGTATCCGACGCCCGGGCGATCCGCTCACGCCGGAGGAAGCCGACCTCCGCCAGCGACTCCAGACCCAGCCTCACCCGAACTCGGAGACCGCCGCTCAGGAACCATGATCGTTCTCAGCGCCAACCGCTGTACCGATGTTCCCCAGGCCCGTGGACCGGCCTGGCGGCGGGGCTCGTGGTCTCGGCGGTGACGCACGCGTTCTTCGATCGCCGGTGGCCGGTGCGTTGGCTGCTGGAGCACATCGGATCGAAGGGCTTCGCGGAGCTGAAGGCCGCGGGGATGAACGGGCATGTACTTGACCGATCAAGCCCTGCATCAGACCGCTCTTCTCGCCTCCGCTCTCCTGATCACCCTCCTGCGAGCTGGGGGTTCTGGTGAGGGACCGTGGGAAGTCCGAGAGGAACCGGGCCTGTTCGCTCGAACCGCCTGGCCTGTTCTCGCTTGCGTCTCAGGAAGATGAGGGTGAGGTCGAGGCCGTCGATCTCTCCTCGCCAGCCCTCGGCGACGGCGCGTTCGCGGCGGGCAAGGAGGTCCTCCTCCAGTTCGTCCAGGCGGGGCAGCATCTTGGGGTTGATGCTCAGCATCGGGCAGCGGATGCAGGCGTGTTCGTGCTGGCAGGGGGTTCCGTAGGGGCGTCCGCAGGAGCCGAGTTCGACGCGGCGCTTGTCGAAGTGTTCGTTGAACTCCGACCATTCCGTCTTGGTCGGCTCGCGGTACTCGCTCTCGGGTCGCTGAGTGCGTCGGCGGTCGAGGAACTGCTGGTAGTGGCGTACGACGTCGTCGTCGAAGACCGCGACGTAGCCGCGAGTGGTCTGGATGTTCAGATGGCCGAGCAGGGCGGCGCCGATGTGGATGGGCAGGCCGCTGTTGACCAGCTCGGTCGCGAAGAGGCGGCGGAAGTCGTGGGGAGCGAACTTCACCTCGGCGAAGCGCGGATCGGTGTCGATCAGTCCCTCGGCGGCACGGCGGATCATCCGCCACATCGTCGTGGTGGACATCGCCCGCAGTCCCCCGGCGTGCAGGTTCTGGAACAGGTAGGGCAGCGGCTCGCTCCAGACCTTTTCGTGCAGGTCGTAGCGGACGCAGATCGGAACAGTGCCGTGGGCGCTGATGTGGCGGCGGATGATCTGGGCGATGACGTGGAACAGCTCCGCGGACATCGGGATCACCCGTTCCCGGTCGCTCTTGGACGGCGTGATCACGAGCAGGGCGACCACTTCACCGCTCGGGCGCTGGTAGTTGCGCACGCTCAGGTGAGTCAGCTCGGTCAGCTCCTCGGCGCGCAGGCCAGCCAGCCGGAGCGTCTCCACGATCGCCCACTGCCAGAACGCCTGGTTCTCGGTGTGCGTGAGCTGTACCAACTTCCCAGTCACCCGGTTCACCGCCCGGATCGGTGCGGTCGTCGGATCCCGGCGCTCTGCATCGACCTTCGCGGAGACGCGCAGCCACTCGATCCCGTCGACGGTGAAGTGCTCGCCGAGCCCGACCGCACGGGCGCTCTCCAGCAGCGTGCGTTGCCGCTGCCACTGATCAGTGACGTGCTCGGACAGGATCGGCAGCAGCGGCTGGCGTTCCCGCGTGCGGTTGGCCATCCGCTCCTGAACACGGCGCCGGCGGACATGAAACCAGCGCAGATCTTCATCGCGGATCGGGCAGGGCGCCACCCACTGGGCCCAGCGTTCGGGCTCTGCTACCGCCCAAGTGTGCAGGTCCAGATAGAAGGCGCGGACCGCCAGGAAGGGACCCTCGACGTGCAGCCGCGGCTTACCGTCCGGCCGGACGAGCAGGCTCTCCTTCCAGTGGGTGATCGCCTCAGGAGACAACCGCAGGTCGTCCTGGTCCGGGTTGAAGTCCTCGATCACCTTCCAGAACAGCCCGGCAAGGTTGAGGACCAGGGACTGGAGGGTGGAGTAGTCGACCTCGACCGAGCGCCGGCTGATGTAGTGGATCAGCAGGTCGCGAACACCCTGGTTGCGGATCTTGTGCTTGTCGACGAGCTCGGCGACAGGACGCTGGCCCTTGACCACGGCGGCCCGCAGCGTGCGCGGGGCCGAGACCGGGAAGAGCCCCATGTCGGAAAGGATCGGCCAGGCCTGGGTGGCGGCGAAGCAGCCGTCCCCTCCCGCCTCGCCAGCCGTGACGCCGTACTTCCTGGACTCCGTCGCGTAGAAGAGCAGGGCTTCCGGCGTCAGGTCGGCGATGTCGATGCCGAAGACGGTCAACGGGACGATCACGTCGAACTGGGCCCGCCGGATCGACTGGCGGCTCACGTTCAGGGACAGGGTCCGCTCGCAGAACTCCTCCAGCACGGGGTCCTTGGCGATGGTGCGGAACCAGCGCAGGTAGTGGGAGAAGCGATAGGAACGAAAGGCCAGCAGCGACGGCTGGATCAGGCGCATCGCAAAGGCATGGCCCGCGGAGGTGTTCATGGTGCTCTTGATCGCCCTGCTGCGGCCCTGGTAGAGCTGCTGGGCCTGCCGGCCCCGCTCGTTGAGACCAGCCGCCTCCCACCGCTCCTGCCACGTGGCGCCGGGGAACTCCTGCAGGTGCTCCAGCAGCCGTTGCATCTCCGTCGTCCACTTCGCGACACCGGAGCCGGTCCCGAGTATCGTCCCGGCCAGTTCGGCGACGTACTCGATGGCGGCAGTCGACAACTCGCCCAGCGGCCTGGGTGGATGGACAGGCGGCGGCGGAGGCGCGGGCTCCACCGCGGTCGGCTTGAAGCTGAAGTCCCGCTCGTAGATCTCCACCGAATGACGGCGCACCCGCCCAGTGGTCGGGCCCTTCACCCGAGCGCTGTTGCCGGCCTGACTACCGGGCACCGAACACCACCGCCACGTCCTGCGGGTCGTACTGCTGCGACCACACGGCTGGCTGGACCGGGCGGCCGTAGTGCTCGGCCAACTTGTCGACCAAGTCCTCCAGGCCGACCACGGTGTAGAGCGCGGTGGTGGTGACATGCGCGTGCCGAAGGATCGTCTGCACCTCCACCAAAGTCATCGCCGGATCCCGGGCAAAACGGGTCGCCGCCGTGTGCCTCGCATCATGGAGAGTCCAGTTCATGCCCAGCTGCTCGGCCGCCCGCTGGAGAATCCGCCGGGCCGCCCAGTAGGTCAATGGACGCGTCTCACCACGGCGAGTACGCCAGACCGGCCCGCCGTCGTCAGGCAGGCCAGCATCGTCAAGGTAGGCCGCCAAGTAGGCCAGCGCCTCCGGAGAAACCGGCACTGGCTGACGTCCCGGGTCCCCTTGGAAACGACCCACAACCGGCCCTTCTGCCAGTCGACATCGGCGAGCCCGACGCCCAACAGCTCGGTGGCCCGAGCCCCGGAGGACACGTAGCAGGCCAACAGTGCCCGGTCCCGGGTGCACCGCATCCGCGCGAACAACTCCTCCCACTGGGCATCGGGAATCGCCCGCGGCTGACGGACCGGGACCTTCGGACGCAGACGGCCCCGCCGGTGCCGCCCGGGAATCTCCAACGGCGACCGGTGGGCAAGCGTGGCACGGCGGGCCCGATTCTCCGGCACCGGATTGAGGACCGGCCCGCGCCCGAAGTGCAGGTGGAAGGCGTAGAAGCCGTGCACCGCCGACAAGCTGTGGGCGATCGTGGCCGGGGCATACCCCGCCGCCAGGACCCGCTTGCCAGTCGTGGGATTCACCGACCCGGCCGGGAACCCGCCCCCACGACGTCGCTGCCGCTGCGGATTGCGGGCCGACCGCAGCCAGCCGACCATCGCGGCCGCCTCCGCCTCGGTGGCCTGTTCCCAGCCGACGTCCACGGTCCACAGCACCCGGAACCAGCGCAGCAGGTCGTACGCGTAACTCCGGCAGGTCAGCGGACTCACGTCCCCCAGCAGACGGTCCCGCAGATAGCTGCTGACCGGCTCGACCTCGCGCCCCGCACCATCCACCACCAGCCACGGCAACGACACCGACGTACCAGCAGCAACCGCCCCGATCCGCGACAGCCGAACACGACCGTCCATCAGATCTCGATGTACACGGGAGAACTCATGCGACAACGACATGCCCAGATGTTCCTGACACACCACCACCAAGTCGAGCCGTGGCCTCAGTTGGTGCAGTCAACTGACCAGAACGCGCATGGTGCGCTCCTGCTCAAGCAGCCAGTCCTGTACCGCATGCGCGGTCTTGCGGTCGATGTTGCGGGTGATGATGCGCTCGATCTCGCCGAACACCAGCGGTGAGGTCACTGTCGCGGATGCCTCGCCGAACGCCCTGCGCGCGGCGTCATGCTCCGGCTCGTCGGTGTTGAACGCAGCCACCAGTCCGGACGTGCCCCCAATGACGATCACGCGGCATTACCGGAACTGCCGTACTTACGATGCGCAGCTTCCGCCACCGCGGCCCGCACATCGTCATCGCTCACCGGGCCACCGAAGCCGAACGCCGGAATGTCCCAGTCACCGGGCCGGCGCCGAGCCCGTAGCGCAGCGATATGGAACGCCTCCCGGAAGTACTCGGACTCCGGCCGACCCTCGCGCGCGGCAGCCTCCTTGATGATCTTCAGGTCTTCCTCCTCGACCATCACGGTCGTTTTCTTCAGTGCCATAAGGTTAGGTACCTCCACCAGTACATCAAGGGGCCTGGAGCAAGCGACTTGGCGCACGGCTCACAGACCGTGCTGGTCCAGGAGCCGCATCAGCCAGGGCGCCCTCCCGCTCGGCCGGCCAGCAGGCGGCGGCCTGCGCCGCGCTGCGCAGTTGCCGGTAGGTGAGCAGGGAGCGGCGGGCGGCGGCGCAGCTGATGGTCCTCGGCGAGCTGTTCCCTTACGAGCGCCAGCAGTTCGTCCTTGGTGAGGGCGGTCAACCAGGCGTCCAGGCCCTGGGCGCGGGTGCGGGCCCGGGCACACAGCTCGGGCAGATCCTCCGCGCGGGCGAGCACGGTCAGCCCCCTGGACGGTGGCCGTGATCCATCCGTCACCGAACTCGGTGACGGTCACCGCGTCGAGATATGCCTGGCCCCGTGTGAAGGAGCGCGAACCCGCCCGTGCCCTGAGGTCCGTCTCGGTGAACGCCCTGGGCCGGTGTCCACATCCTGTCAACTATGCGTAAGAGATCGGGGCGTCAGAGCGCGTCCCCAGCGGCGACAGACGGGAAAGGCCGTCCTGGGTGACGGGGCGGATCCGGCCGCGGTCCAGGGTCACGACGTGGTCGGCGGCGGCGAGGCCCGACCGCTCGTGGGTGACCAGGAGCGTGGTGCGGCCGCGGGTGGCGTCGAGGATGTCGGCGAGCACGGCGGCGGCGGTGTCCGGGTCGAGTCCCTCGGTGGGTTCGTCCAGGACGAGGACGGGCGGGTCGGCGAGCAGCGCGCGGGCCAGCAGCAGGCGTTGGCGCTGGCCGCCCGACATTGTGGCGCCGTCCCCGCCGAGCAGGGTGTCCCAGCGGTCGGGCAGCGACTCGATCCAGTCCAGGAGCCGGGCCCGGCGGGCCGCTTCGCGCAGGTCGGCGTCCGTGGCGTCGGGGCCGGCCAGGAGCAGGTTGGCGCGGATCGTGGTGTGGAAGACATGCGCGTCCTGGGTCATGCCGGTGATCACGCGGCGGGCGTCGGCCGCTGTGCACTCACACAGTTCACGCAGTTCGCGCCCGCCGACGCGGATTCTTCCGGCTTCGTACGGGACGAACCGCATCAGGGCGGCGATGAGCGTCGACTTGCCGGAGCCGCTGGCGCCGAGGAGTACGGTGCGGCGGCCGGGCGGCAGGTGCAGGCTCACCCCGTCCAGGGCCGGGGGGCCGTCGGGCCGGTGGCGCACCCGCAGGTCGGTGATGTGCACGCCGAGCGGCTCGTCGGTGGGCAGCGGGGCCGGGGCGGGCGGGTCGGTGACGGGGGGCGGAGTGTCGAAGAGGTCGGCCAACCGGCGTGCGGAGGCCCGGACTTCGGCGAGGCGGCGGGCGGCGGCGGGCAGTGGGGCCAGGGCCTCGAAGGAGACCAGTGCGAGGACCGCGAGGACGGTGAGGTGCACGGCGGGCAGCGCGCCGGCCGCGTGCGCGCGCAGCGCGAGCCAGGTGACGCCGACCGTCGCCGCGCCCTGGAGCAGCAGCACCACGGCCGAGGCGAGCGAGGTGGTCAGGGCCTGGTGGCGCTCCAGTGCGGCGATCCGGGCGGCGGCGTGGCGGGCCCGCCGGTGGGCACGGCCCCGGGCGCCGTATGCGGCGAGGTCCGCCGCACCCCGGGTCAAGTCCACGGTGAGTGCGGCGAGTTCGGCGCGCGCAGCCTTCTCCGCGCGGCCCGCGCGGCGGGACCGGGCGAGCACCAGGGCGGGCACCAGGAGCCCTGCCACGGCCAGCAGCAGCCCGAGCAGGACGCCCGCCTGCGGCAGCAGCACCGTGGCCGTTCCGATGGCGGTCG
The DNA here is from genome assembly GCF_054957865.1 of Streptomyces xingningensis. NCBI lineage: Bacteria > Bacillati > Actinomycetota > Actinomycetes > Kitasatosporales > Streptomycetaceae > Streptomyces > Streptomyces xingningensis. Next base: position 100,196 of record NZ_JBDJPF010000015.1, on the reverse strand, counting down.
CGGTGACCGCGCAGGCGGCCGCGGCCGGGATCAGGACCCGCAGCAGCAGGTCCTGGGCGGCGTCGACATCGTCGACGAGGCGGGTCAGCAGGTCGCCGCTGCGGAAGGCGGGGGTGCCCGCCGGGGCGAGCGGCACCAGTGCCTCGTACACCCGGGTGCGGAAGCCCGCGACGGCCCGCAATACGCCGTCGTGGCCGAGGAGCCGGTCGGTATAGCGCAGTGCTCCGCGGCCCAGGGCCAGGGCGCGTACGGCGACGATCGCGACGCTCACCGAGGCGAGTGGAGGCTGCTGCGCGGCGCGGGTGATCAGCCAGGCGGCGGTGGCCATCAGCGCGGCGGCGGCGAGGTCGCTGCCGGCCGAGGCGAGTGCGGCGGGCAGCAGTCTGCGCCAGTACGGGAGGAGGTGGCGCAGCAGGCGGAGGGTGGGGCGGGGCCCTCTCTGCCCGGTCATGAGGCCACCAGCCGTGCCACGGGCGCCGGTTCGGGGAGGGCGGGACCGCCCGCTCGTACCGTGACGATCCGGTCGGCGTGGGGCAGCAGGCTGGTGCGGTGGGCGACCACGATCGCGGTCCGGCCGCGCATCAGGTCGACCGTGGCACGCGTGACGGCGGCCTCGCTCTCGGGGTCGAGGTGGGCGGTCGGCTCGTCGAGGAGCAGCACGGGGGCGTCCTTGAGGAACGCGCGGGCCAGGGCGATCCGTTGGCGCTGACCGGCGGAGAGCCCGGCGCCGTGCTCGCCGAGCACGGTGTCGTAGGCCTTTGGCAGGTCCTCGATGAAGAGGTCGGCCGAGGCGGCGCGGGCCGCCTCCCGCACCTCGGCATCGCTCGCGCCGGGGCGCCCGAGGCGGATGTTGTCCGCGACGGACTCCGCGAACAGGTGCGGGCGTTGTGGTACCCACGCCACCTGGGCGCGCCACTCGTCGGGGTCGAGGTCCGCGAGGTCGGTGCCGCCGACCGTGACCCGGCCCGACCCGGGGGTCGCGAAGCCGAGGAGCAGCGACAGCAGCGTGGACTTGCCCGCTCCGCTCGGGCCGACCAGGGCCACGTGCTCGCCGGGGCGGATGGCGAGGGAGACGTTCCGCAGGGCGGGCGCGGGGCGGTCCGGGTAGTGGACCGTGACGTCGTCAAGGTGCAGGTGTGCCGTACGGGCGTCGGGGGCCGGGGCCTTGCCGGTGCTGGGGGCGTCCGCGTCGTCGAGGGCGGCGAAGGCCCGCTCGGCCACCGCGATGCCCTCGGCGCTGTCGTGGAAGGCCGCGCCCGCGGCGCGCAGCGGCAGATAGGCCTCGGGGGCGAGGAACAGGACGGTCAGGGCCGTGCGCAGGTCCATCTCGCCGCCGAGCAGCCGCAGTCCGACCGGGACGGCCACCAGCGCCACGGAGAGGGTGGCGACCGTCTCCAGGACGAAGGAGGAGAGGAACGCCACCCGCAGCGTCCGCATGGTGGCCCGCCGGTGGGCGTCCGCCATCTCGCCCACCACCCGGGCCTGGTGCCGCTCGCGGCCGAACGCGCGCAGCGTCGGCAGTCCGGCCACCACGTCCAGGAAGTGGCCGCCCAGCCGTGCCAGCAACCGCCATTGCCGGGCGGTGCGTTGGGCGGTGTGCCTGCCGACCAGCGCGCCGAACACGGGGATCAGCGGCAGCGTCACGGCGATGACCAGCGCCGAGGGCCAGTCGGTCCACAGCAGCCAGGCGACGATGGCGAGGGGTACCACCGCGGCGGCCGTCATGGTGGGCAGGTAGCCGACGACATACGGGTCCAGGGCGTCGAGGCCGCGGGTGAGCAGCGTGGCCGTCTCGCCGTGGCGGCGGGCCGCCAGTCGCAGGGGGCCGGTGTGCCGCAGCCGGCCGGTGATCCGGTTCCGCAGCGTGCGCTTGGCCTCGGCCGCGGCGCGCTGGGCGAGCACCCCGCGGGCCCAGGTCAGCAGCGCGCGCAGGGCCATGACGGCGCCCAGTGCGGCCAGTGGCGTGGTCCGGGGTCGGTGTCCGGCGAAGCCGTCCGCGAGGACCGCCGCCAGCAGTCCGGCCTGGGCGGCGACGAGCCCGGCGCCCAGCAGTGCCAGCGCCGTGGAGTACGTCATATGGTGCCGCAGCACCGGGAGTTCCCGTATCAGGCGGCGTTCGACCGGTTTCATCCCGGTGTCCCCCTTGTCGCTCTTGTCGCTTCCGCGGCTCAGAAGTAGCTGGGGTGACGGCGGCCGGTCCGTCCCCGGAAGGCCCACCAGCTCCAGGTCTGATACGCGAGGATCACCGGGATCAGCACCGCCCCGAACCCGCTCAGGATCTTCAATGTGGCGCTGTCCGCGACGGTCTGGTCGATGGTCAGCCCGTGCCCGGCCGAGCTGACCAGGAGGTACGGGTAGTGACCGGCCCCCACCAGCAGCACCGGCAGCAGCGTCGCGCAACAGGTGGCCACGAAGGCCCGGACGTGGTGCCCGTGGGAGAGGCACCACCGGGCAGCGGCGAGGGCCGCCGCGAACAGGGCGGCGATGACCGCCGCGGTCACCCGGTTCGTCATCGAGGCGCCCGCGCCGAAGAGCGTCAGCAGCAGTGCGAGGGCGGTCGCGGCACCCGCGCCGGACAGCAGGGTCGCGCCCAGCTTCCGTGCCCTGGCGGCGAGTTCGGGGGCCGAGCGCAGCGCGACGAAGGCCGCCCCGTGCGCCGCGAAGAGCAGCACGGTGGTCACCCCGCAGGCCAGCGCGAACGGCGAGAGCACCTCGCCGAACCCGATGTGGAAGGTCCCGTCGGCCCGGCGGGGCACGCCGTGGAGCAGCAGGCCCACGACGAGTCCCCAGCACAGGGCGGGCAGCGCGCCGCCGAACACGATCAGGGCGTCCCACCACCGGCGGCCGCGGGCGCCGTGGGCGCGGCGGCGCAGCTGGACCGCGGCGTTGCCGAGGACCAGGCCGACGAGGATCGCCACGATCAGCGGGTACAGGCCGGACAGCAGGCTGCCTTCCAGGTGCGGGAAGGCCCCGAACAGGACGCCGGCAAAGGCGACCAGCCAGACCTCGTTGCCCAGGAAGAACGGCGCCATGGCGTCGAGGGCGGCGTTCCGGCCGGTGCGCTCGGCCTCCTGACCGGCTCGGCCGCCCTGCCCGCCCCGGCCGCCTTCGCCGCCTCGCCCGCCGAGGAAGGGGTGCAGCATCTGCACGCCGTAGTCGTAGCCGCCGAGCACGAAGTACCCGGCGAGAAGCAGGCCGAGCAGGGCCGACCAGAGGGTCTCCAGACTCATCTCGCTCAACTTTCCCTCGCAGCAGTGGGGATGTCTCCGGCGGCTCAGAAGGCCGGGACCGGCTCTTTCTCGCCGACGCCGCCCCCGGACAGGTCGTCGGCCGGTGGCTCGGTGGCGCCGAGCTGGGTGGCGCCCGGGCCACGGCGGGCGAAGCGGGTGATCAGGGTCCAGTTCGTCACCGCCAGTGCGACGAAGACGGCGATGAACGTGGCACAGGACACGGCCAGCGAGGTTCTGCTGACGTGGGAGAGCGCGTCCTCGACCGTCAACTGCCCGTAGACGATCCAGGGCTGGCGCCCGACCTCACGGACGACCCAGCCGCCCGCGGACGCGATGAAGGGGAACGGGATCATCGCGATCAGCAGGCGGGCGAAGGGGCGCCAGCGCACCACCCGGTCCTTCCACAGCAGGATGGCGGCGATGACGGTGATGGAGGAGACGGTGTAGCCGATGCCCGTCATGATGTTCATCGAGGCGTGCAGCCAGCCTTCCGGGAGCGAGTAGTCGCCGGGCCCGTACTGCTTGACGAACCGCTCCTGCAGTCCGTCGACGCTGCCGTTCTCCAGGATGGCCGCCTTCATGGGCTGGGTCCGGCGGAGCACGGGGAGCTGCAGGTCGCCGACGGTGGCGACGAACCAGCTGGTGGGCACGGCCACCAGGAGCCCCAGGCGCAGGGAGCCGCGGAACAGGTCCGTCTCCTTGGTGCCCCGGACGAAGTGGTAGGCGCTGATCCCGACGACGAAGACGCCGCCCGTCATCAGCGCGGCGAGCGTGACATGGGCGAACGCGATCAGCGCGCTGGAGTTGGTGAGCAGTGCCCCGAAGTCGGTCAGGTAGGCGGCTCCGTCGCGCACTTCATAGCCGACCGGGTGCTGCATAAAGCCGTTGGCGATCAGGATCCAGTACCCGGAGGCGTAGGCGGTCAGGGCGACCAGCCAGATGAGTGTGGTGTGCACACCGCGGCGCAGCCGGCCCCAGCCGAAGATCCACATGCCGAGGAAGGTGGACTCGGCGAAGAAGGCGACAAGGGTCTCGAGCGCCAGCGGGGCACCGAAGACATTGCCCGCGAACTTGCTCAAACCGCTCCAACTGAGCCCGAACTGGAACTCCATGACGAGGCCGGTGACAATGCCGACCGCGTAGTTGATGACATAGAGCTGACCCCAGAAGCGGGTCATACGCTCCCGGACGGCCCTCTTGGCCGGGTCACGGGTGTAGGCGGCCCGGGTGTGCATGATCGCTACGATGGGGACGAGCCCCATGGTGAGGATCACGAACAGCCAGTGGATGCCGGTGGTGGCCGCGAACTGGAGTCGGGCCAGATCCGCAGCGCTCATGGTGCGACCTTCCGGGGGGTGAGGGTGGCCGGTTGGCCGGAGGGCGGGCTCGGGACGGACATCGGACGGGTGCGGGGTCCCCGCTCGCCTGCGCAGGTGCCGGGCGCCGTCGCCATCACCGGTGCGGTGACTCCGCTGGAAACCGTAGGGAAAATCGCTTATGCATTCCAAGACCGGTTTTGCCATATGGAGATGCCTCACAAGGCATGAGTGAAGGTACATCGTGGATCTTCTGCAGTTGCGCTACTTCCAGGTCGTCGCGTGTTACGAGCACATCAGCCGCGCCGCGGAGGAGCTGCGCATAGCCCAGCCCTCGCTCAGCCGCACCATCGCGCGCCTGGAGGCCGAACTCGGATCCCCGCTGTTCGACCGGCAGGGCCGCCGCATCCGGCTCAACCAGTACGGCGCGATGTTCCTGCGCCACGTCGACCGCGCCCTGAGTGAACTCGACGACGGCCGCCGGGCCGTTCGCGAGGCCTGTGACATGGGGCTCGGCCGGGTCAGCGTCGCCTCCGAGACCCTCTTGACGATCACCCGCCTGCTGGGCAGCTTCCGGGCCGCCCATCCCCGTGCCGATGTGCGGCTCTTCCAGTCGAACGCGGCGGAGATGGAACGCCGGCTGCGCGCCGGCGAGGTCGACTTCTGTGTGGCCTCGCAGCCGCTGACCGGCGCGAACCTCGAATCGACCGAACTCTCCCGCGAGGAGGTGCTGCTCGCGGTGCCGCGCGGGCACCGGTTCGACGGGCGGGAGAGCGTGACGATCCCCGAACTCGCCGACGAGCCCTTCGTCACCACCCGCCCGGGCCACTGGCAGCGCGCCCTCCTCGACCGGCTGTTCGCGTCCGAGCGGCTCACCCCGCTGCTGTCCTGCGAGGGCGACGAACCGGGCGCCAGCCAGGACCTGATCAGCGCGGGCCTGGGCATCGGCCTCATCCCGGAGATCTCCCGCCAGGTCGGTACGGATTCGCACGTCCCGGTCGCCTGGGTGCAGGTGGCCGCGCCCGACTGCCACCGGGTGCTCACGCTGGTGCGGAACCGCGACACCTATCTGTCCGAAGCGGCCCTGAAATTCCGGGAGTTCATCACCAGCAGACCCTTTATGGCACACCACCTGCCCGACCCGCGTCATGGGCGCGGCCGCGGTCCGTCCTAGGGGGTGCTGCCGAGCGGTCCCGGGCGACGGTGCTCCGGGGGACCACTACCGGTTTCCGGTAGATCCGCGCCAGTAGCGGTCCCGTCATCCCGGTGGTCACCAGGGCCATGACGACCATGAGGGAGTACAGATTCCGGTCGAGCAGTCCGGCCTGGAGGCCGACGCCGAGGATCACCAGCTCGGTGAGACCGCGGGTGTTCATCAGCGCGGCGAGCGCCACGGCCGGGCGGGGCGGCAGGCCGGCCGTCCGGGCTCCCAGGAACGTGCCGCCGAACTTGCCGGCCACCGCGACCAGCAGGATGCCGCCCAGCTCGGCCGACTCGGCCCAGCCGAAGCCGCCGAGGTCGACCTTGAGGCCCGCCACGACGAAGTAGACGGGCAGCAGCAGCGAGGTCACCCGGTCGATGTGGTCCGAGATGTCGCCGCGCAGCCGTTCCGTGCCCTCCCTCGGCATGATCAGGCCGAAGAGGAAGGCGCCGAAGATGTAGTGCATGTCCATCGCTTCCGTCGCGGCCCCGCACAGCAGTGCGCCGACGAGGACCACGATCGGCACCCGCCGGGAGGCACGGCCGTCGGAGCCGTGGGACCTCAGCATCCAGCGGCGCAGCGCGGGCCGCACGGCCAGCAGCATGACGAGGACGAACGGGGCCATCAGCGCCACGTGCCAGTGCCCGCCGCCCCCGCCGACGGCGGCCTGCACGCCCGCCAGCGCTGTCCAGGCGACGACGTCCACCACGGCGGCCGTGGCCAACGCGATGCTGCCGAGAGGGGTCGAGGAAAGCCGTCCGTCGGTGAGGATGCGGGCCAGCACGGGGAAAGCCGTCACGGACACGGACAGGCCGATGAAGACGATGAACGCGGCGGTGTTCTTCGCTTCATGACGGAACATCAGGAAGTACCCGAGCCCGGTTCCCAACACAAACGGTATGGCCGTCGAACCGATGCCGGCCGCGGCGGGCACCCGTCCCCGGCCGGAGAGCGCGCGGCGCTCGATCTCCAGGCCCACGCCGAACATGAACAGCGCCACGCCCACATCGGCGATGCCGCTCAGCAGTGGCCGGATGTCGTCCGTGAAGAGCCGGCCGGACAGCGCGCCGCCGAACAGCGTCGGCCCGAGCAGCACTCCGGCCACGATCTCGCCGACCACGGGCGGCTGGTGGACCTTTGTCGCCAGGTGGCCGAGGCCCTGGGCGATCACGAGGATGAACCCGATGTCGAACAGGAACAGTGCTACCTGGTGGCTACCCATACCTGACCGTTTCGCTCCCTCGACGCGGGCCGGTGCGCCGGGGCACCCATCGGCCGCCGCCGTCACAGCAGCGGCGGTCACTCAGTCTGCTTCAGGCGACTACAGGCCCTCTGCACGCTGTCTGTCCGTGACCTGCAGAACCCCGCGGCCCGGCGGGCGGGTCAGCTCTCATGGGGGAGAGCCGTTCCCTTGCGCAACTGCTCGGCGAGTTGGCGGCGCAGGCTCCGCTTGCCGATCTTGCCCACGGCAGTGTGCGGGAATTCGGCCACGAACCGCACCCGGTCGGGGATCTTGAATTTCGCCAGCCCTCGCTCCCGGAGAAAGGCGGCGAGCTGACGAGCGGACGGCGGGTCCCCGACCGGGATGATCACGGCGCAGGAGCGTTCGCCGAGAAAGTCGTCCGGGACCCCCACCAGGACCACGTCGCGCACCTGCGGGTGGGCGAGCAGATGGTCCTCGACCTCCTCGGCGGCGATCTTCTCCCCACCGCGGTTGATCTGGTCCTTGGCCCGGCCCACGACCACGAGGTACCCCTCTTCCGTCATCCGCACGATGTCACCGGTGCGGTAGAACCCGTCGGCGGTGAAGGCCGTCGCATTGTGCCGGGCCGCCCGGTAGTAGCCGCGGATGGTGTAGGGGCCACGGGTCAGGAGGTGCCCGGCCGTGCCGACGGGTACCGGTCGGTCCTCGTCGTCGACGATGCGCAGTTCGTCGTCGGGGGAGATCGGCCTGCCCTGGGTGCGCAGGACCAGCTCTTCCCCGTCCCCGGCCCTGGTGTAGTTGACCAGTCCCTCCGCCATCCCGAAGACCTGCTGCAACGTGCCGCCGAACGCGTGCTGCACCTGTTGGGCGGCCTCCACGCCGAGGGCGGCGCCGCCGACCTGGAAGGTGCGCAGGCTGGAGAGGTCGCGACGGGTGCGTGCCGGGGCCTGCGCCCAGGTCCTGGCCAGCGAGGGGACCACGCTGGTGATGGTGACGCGCTCGGACTCGATCAGGGCGAAGGCGGTGTCCGGACCGGGATCCGGCGCCAGCACCACCTTGCCGCCGGCGTAGAGGGTGCCCAGTACCCCCGGCGAGCTGAGCGGGAAGTTGTGGGAGACGGGCAGTGCCGCGAGGTAGACGCTGTTCCGGTCCAGTTGGCAGATCCCGGCGCTGGCACGCACGCTGTAGAGGTAGTCGTCGTGGGTGCGCGGTATGAGTTTCGGCAGCCCGGTGCTTCCTCCGGAGAGCTGGAGGAAGGCGATGTCCTGCGGCCGTGCGGCGTCGGGCAGGTCCGCCTCGGGAGCGGCGCGCAAGGTGTCCAGTGCGAGGAACGGGCCCGGGTCGCCGTCGACGAACACCTGACCAAGGCCGGGCACCTGGTTCACCAGGGCGGCGGCCAACTCGCGGTGGTCGAAGCCTCCGTTCCGGTCCACCGTGACATAGGCACGGGCTTCGGTCTCCCGCAGCAGGTGGGTGATCTCCGCGCGGCGGTGCGCCGGCAGGGCGAAGACCGGCAGCGCACCGAGTCCGAACAGACCGAAGAGAATCTCGAAGAACGACGGGATGTTGGGGAGATGGAGCACGACGCGGTCGCCCTGGCGTATGCCGTGTCGGTGGAGCCCGTTCGCCATCCTGCGGGCCCTGGAGCCCAGTTCCCGGTAACTCAGCTCCGTGCCGGCGCCGACCACCGCGATACGGTCGCCATGCTCGGCCGCCCGCTCCGCGAGCATCCGGCCGAACGTCTCACCCCGCCAGTACCCCTTGGCCCGGTAGCGGGCGGCGAAGCTCTCGGGCCATGCGGGACAGTTCTCCCGTAATTGGGCAAGCCTTGTCTCCCGGTGCCTCGCTTCTTCGGGCGTCAACATGGATTCTCCTCCGCGCTAACGAAAGTCGGACGACGTGAAAGCAACCGGAGACCGCGCCCCGGAACTCACCTGCCGCCCACTCCGCTATGAATAAATAACCCGTAGATCGCTTGAGGGCTCCCGGCAGCGGATGGCCGAATTCTGCACACACCCTCCCGAAGTGACCCCTGCCTGCCGGGAACCCGTAGGAAACCTTCCGGTTTTGTTCAATCGGGAATCTTGGACCCCCAAACCCCCTGGTCCATTACCCCCTATTACCCCCTATCATCTCCCCGTACCGCCACCGAGCCGGGCGGCACGAACGATGCAGGAGCGGTCGACACCCCTCATGCCCCCGCGCCCAGACCGCTGCTGACCTGGGCCGGAAGGGCTGTGATTGACGGGATTCGGCACACGCCTCGGCGCGGCGGAGGTCAATCTTCGCGACACCCGTCCGCAATGAATCACCGACACCATCCCACCATGAAAGACGCTTGACGACACCCAATGTACACGTATAATATTCCACGAGAAGTTTCTCGATGAACTTATCGAAGATTCACAACGGGGGTTCAGGATTATGAAAACCGACCTGCTCTCTCTCAAATTATCCTGTATCGTCTCCGGTTCCAACACATCCGGTGAACAATCGACGCCGAAATCGCAGCAGTCCATTCACGTGGAATTGTTGGGCCCGATCCGGGCCTGGCGCAACAAAGTCGAGGTCGCTCTCGGTCCACCGAAACAGCGAGCTGTATTCGGCGTGCTGGCCACCCGGATGAACCGGATCGTCCTGCATCACGAGCTCATAGACGCGGTCTGGGGGGACGAACTCCCGCCCAGCGCCTCCAACAGTGTGCACACCTATGTCTCCGGACTCCGACGCGCGCTCGAACCAGGACTCCGCAACAGGGAGACCGGCTCCGTTCTGCTGTCGGTGAGCGGCGGATACACGCTGCAACTGAACGCGGGTGAACTCGACACCGAAATCTTCCACCGCACCAGCGAGCAGGCGCGGGAGCGTCATTCGGCCGGGGACCTGGAAGAAGCCGTCCGGCTTTACGATTCGGCGCTCGCGCTCTGGCGCGGAGACGCCTACTCCGGCGCTCCGGGCCCCTTCGCCGACCTGGAACGCTCCCGGCTGAACGAGATCAAGCTGCACATCAGCGAGCTGCGGGCCGAGGCCATGCTCGCCCTGGGCCACCAGGGCGCGCTCGTGTCCAACCTGGCAGCCCTGGCCTCCGCATACCCGCTGCGCGAGAAGCTGCGGGCGCTGCTCATGCTCGCCCTCTACCGCTGCGGCCGGCAGGCCGACGCGCTGAAGGTATTCCGCGAGACCCGTACTCTGCTGGTCGGGGAGCTGGGCATAGAACCCGGCCAGGAGCTGAGCCGGCTCAACGACAGCATCCTGGCGAACGACCGCGCCCTCAACCTCACACCCCGGCCGAAGGCCGTCGCCGGCAAGGCGGCCATCGTCAAGCGGGGACAGCCGGTGCCCGCACAACTTCCGCGCGCGCCACGCGGCTTCATCGCGCGGACGGACGAACTCGTCACCATGCGGAAATTCCTCATCCGGCCACCGGAAGACCACAGCGAGGACGAATACGCCTCGCTGGCCGTCATTCACGGGCCGGCCGGTTCGGGAAAGACAGCGCTCACCGTCCAGTTCGCCCACAGCGTCGCGCACGAGTACCCCGACGGGCAGCTCTACGTCGATCTCCACGCCTACAGCACGGCCCTGGAACCGGTCACGCCGTTCGAGGCACTCGGCTTCATGCTGCGCAGTCTCGGGGTGGAGCCGGATTCCGTTCCCGCCGAACTCGACGACCGGGCGGCGATATACCGGAGCCTGTCGTCCGGGAAGCGGATGCTCATCATCTTCGACAACACCATGGACGTGGAGAGTCTGCGGCACCTGCTGCCGGGCACGAATTCCTGCCTCGTGCTGGTCACCAGCCGCAACCGGCTTGCCGGGCTGAGCGTGTACGACGGCGCCTACAGCATCCAGCTGTCCCCGTTCAGCATGGAGGATTCGCTGCGCATGCTCGCCTCGATGATCGGTCAGGACAGGGTCGCGGGCGACCTCGAGGGCGCACGGGAACTGGCCCGGCTCTGCGACCATCTGCCGCTCGCACTGCGCATAGCGGCCTACCCCCTCACCGAGAACCAGGGGGTGGGGATTTCGGAACTCCTCGAAGGACTGCGTGACGATCGCACCCGGCTCGACGCGCTCGCGGTCGAGGGCGACCCGACGGCCTCGCTGCGCGCCGTGTTCTCCTCGTCCTACCGAACGCTCCCCGCCGAAGCGGCGCGGGTGTTCCGGCTTCTGGGGCACTGTGCGGCGTCGGACATCACGGTGCAGGAGACCCAGCGGCTCTGCGGGCTGTGCCAGGACAAGGCGTCCCGGGTGCTCAAGACGCTGGCGCACGCGCACCTTCTGGAACAGCCGGGCCTGGGCTGCTATCGCCTCAGCAGCCTCCTGCGCAGCTACGCGCGAGAACAGGCGGCCACGATCAGTCCCCGGACCCGGTGGACAGCAGCCCAGTGACCAGGGCTTCGAGACCGTACCGGAAGGTGTCCTGGGCAGTCAGCTCCTCCCAGCGGCCGGAGAGCGCGGCGAGCCAGGGCGACGCCTCCTCGTCGAGGCTCGCGAAGACCTGGTCGCGGTAGAGGGGCCGGTCGGACTCGGTGCGGCGGCGCTCCGAGGCGGACCGGATGAGGATCTCGCCCGCCGTGTAGTACCAGATGGCACGGTAGGCATGGACGGCCTGGTGGGGGTCGAGACCGCAGCGGACGGCGGAGTCGATAATGCCCTCCACGATCCACATGCCGGAGGCTCCGATGAGGTCGCCCGCTGCGAGGACCTCCACGGTCCACGCGCAGGAGGCCAGCACGTCATGCATCAACTGCGCCGAGGCCAGCAGCCGTTCGCGCGGCTCCTCCGGCAGCGGGCGGCGCTCCACCGAGTTCGCGAACTCCTCGAACAGCAGGAGGATCAGCTCCTCCCTGTTCTTCACGTGGTAGTAGATCGCCATCGCGGTGGTGCCGACGGTCTGGGCCAGTCGGCGCATCGTGAGACCCTGTACGCCGTCCTTGGCAATGATCTCGCGGGCCGCGTCGAGGATCTGCCGACGGGTGATCTTGGGGGGCCGACCACTCCGGCGCCGCCGCTCCGTCGGCTGGGTCATGAGGTGCCTCACCATGGAATACGGGACGAGCAAACGCCGTGCGACGACGCTGATCGTCAGGCTAACAGTCTTGTCCACCGGGCGGGAATTCTGGTAAGTCGGTGCGCGGGGCGAGCGGAACGTCGATCAGTACCGGGCCCGGGCTCTTCGCCGCCGCCGCCACGCAGGCGGCCAGCTTCTCCGCCGACCCGACCCGGAACGCCTCGATCCCGAAGAACGCCGCAGCACGGGTGAAGTCCAGTTCGGGCGGCACGAGATCGAGGCCGACATAGCGCGCGGGGACGGCGGCCCGGGTGCGGGCGCGCCGGTCCACGGTGTCCTTGAGCGTGCGGTACTCCCCGTTGTTCATCACGACGAAGGTGACGGGCACTCCGTAGTGCGCCGCGCTCCACAGGCCCTGCAGCCCGAACAGCGCACATCCGTCGCCCAGCACCGCCACCACGGGGCGGTCCGGTGAGCCGAGCCGGGTGCCGACGGCCGCGCCGATACCGGCGCCGAGTCCACCGCCGACCGTGTGGACATAGGAGCCGGGCCGCTCCAGCCGCAACACCTGGCGCAGCAGGACCCCGCAGGTGATCGCCTCCTCGACCACGACGGCGTCGTCCGGCAGCCCCGCGGCCACGGCGTGCACGGCGGCGAGGGGGTCCAACGGCGCGTCGCCGTAGGCGGCTACCGCCCGCTCCCGCACCCTGGCCCGGGCGGCGGCCGCTGCCCTGCCCGTGCGCCGCATTCGCTCCGCCGCCCCGGGGACCCGGCCCGCGAGCCCGGTGGCCAGTTCGGCGAGGGTCGCCCGAACGCCGCCCACCAGGCCGTGCGCGACGGGAAAGTTACGGCCCGGCTCGGCCGGGTCGCTGTCGAGCTGAACGACGGCGGTGCCGTCGGGGAGCGGTGAGCCGGGCTCGTAGTGGTGGGCCATGAAGGCATGGGTGCCCACGATGAACACCACGTCGTGGCCCGTCAGGCTGCTGCGGATCGCCGAGTGGCGCGGCTCCAGCATGCCTCCGTACAGGGGGTGCGTGGTGGGGAAGTCGACCCCGTCGTACAGGGGTTGGTGGTAGGTGACGGCGCCCAGGGCCTCTGCGACGGCGACCAGTTCGGCCACGGCACCCTCGCGCCCCACGCCGTCCCCCGCGACGATCGCCGGGTTGCGCGCCTGCGCGAGGAGTTCGGCGGCTTCGTGCCGGCCGGGGGCGGGTCCCGGCCCCGCGATCCGCGTTCTGGGGAACGGCGGGTCGAGCCGGGTGTCCTCCTCCAGCAGGTCCATCGGGAGGGAGAGGAACACGGGTCCGGCGGGCGGCTGTTCGGCGAGCGCGAAGGCACGCCGCAACATGACGGGGAGGTCGTGCGCGTGCTGGACGTCGAAGGTCTGCTTGACGGCGGCCCGGGCGAGGCCCACCAGGTCGCCGGAGAGCATCGGGTCCTGCGCGAGATGGCGGCGGTCCTGCTGTCCCGCGGTGACCACCAGCGGGGTGCGCGAGCGGCCGGCGTTGAGCAGGCCGACCAGTCCGTTGGCGAGCCCGGCCGCGGCATGCAGGCTGACGAAGGCGGTCCGTCCGGTGGCCCGCGCATAGCCGTCGGCCATCGCGACCACGGAGCCCTCCTGCGTCCCGAGGACATAGCTGAAGTCCGGGGCCCCGGCCAGCGCCTCGACCAAGGGCAGTTCGGTGGTCCCCGGGTTGCCGAAGACCGTGGTGACGCCCTCGTCACGCAGGACGGCGAGCATCGCGTCGACCGGCCTCATGAATCCGACGCCTCCTCGCCGCCCCGCGCGGTGCGGGCGCCGAAGCGGCCCACCTTGTCGATCACGTCGGCGCTGTAGAGGCGCAGCGCCTGTTCCAGGGCGAACTCCGCCGCGTACGCACGGAAGTGATCGAGGGGTTCCTCGGCGATGTTGATCATGTGCCGGTTGGCGACCACGGCCGGGCTGGTGAGCCTGGCCGCCGCCGCGTCGACGGCGGCGTCCAGGAGTTTGGGGTCGACCACCTCGTCGCAGACGGCCGCGGCCGCCGGCTCGTGCGCCCACAGCTTGCGGCCGGAGAGGATGACCTGGCGGGCGAGGCGTCCGCCCGCGCGGCTGGTCAGCCGGAGGTTGGCCATTCCGGGCACAATGCCCTCCTGTGCGGCCGGGAGGCTGAAGTAGGCGTCGGCGGCGGCGATGACGTGGTCGGCGGCGAACAGCAATTGCATGCCGCCGCCGATGGCGAACGTGTCGACGGCCGCCACCCATGGCTTCTCCACCAGCTCCCGGGGCCAGGCGTCGGCCACCCGGATACCGCGTATCAGCTTGTGGACGTACCCGAGTTCACGGCGCAGCAGGAAGTCGACGTAGCTGATGCGGCCCTCGTGCAGGTCGACCAGGTTGATGCCGGCGCTGAAGACGCGGCGGCCCAGATAGCGCTGGTGGGTCATCTCGCCGCCGCGCAGCACACCGACCCTGACCCGGTCGTCGAGCAGCGCGAGGTCGACGGCCGCCTCCATGTCGTCGATGAGCTGGTCGTCCTCGGCGTTGAGGAAGCGCCCGTTGGTCATCGTCAGATACGCCGTGGTGCCGGTGCGCTCCAGGGTGACGGTGTCGAGCCGGACGCTGTCCGTGCGGGTGAACTCGGCGAGGAGCGACCTGGCGCGCCGGGTCGGCCGGAGCATGGCCTGGAGGAGGTGACCGCCGGCCCGGGGTGAGCGCAGCACCTGGTGGAAGAACACTCCCTGGTCGATCTCCCATCCTTCCTTGTCGGCCTGGCAGAGCCGGCGCTCCGCGGCCATCCGCTCCCGGGTCGGGACGAGCCCCGGGAAGGCGTCGGCCGCCGCGAACACCAGCTCCGACAGGTTCCGTTGCTCGCGCATCCCGCCGGTCAGTTCGTGATAGACGCGCTCGGCGTGCAGCCGCAGGAAGGCGCTCTGCACCCGCCGCCGGTCGTTCATCACCTCGACGGCGAGCCGCTGCCGGCCCGGGTCGCGCTGCGGCTTGCCGGGCAGCGCCCCGAGCGTCTTCTCGGCCTGCGCCGTGTAGGTCATCAGGGCGTCGGCGTCCGCCAGCAGGGATCCGCTGAAGTCCGGCGCGGGGGTGGACCACCGCTTCGCGAGGTCAATGGCGCTGCTTGTCATGGCCGTTGCTCCTTGGGCTCTCGCGGGCTAGCGGGGAGCGTGCTCCGGTGTCGCCGCCCTGGCCCGGCGCAACGCCTGGTCACAGGCGGCCAGATGGGCGCCCAGTGCCTCGTCGTAGCTGGTGACGCCGGCGTCGAGGACAAGCTGCCGCCGTACGGCGAGCCCGGCCGGGGCGAGCCGGCGGGCGCGCTCGGCACACCGGGAGGCGGTGCCGGCCGGGTCGTCCGCCACCTCGTCGGCCAGGCCGATCTGCCGGGCCGTTTCGGCCCGGAGACCGGCGCCGAACAGGACGAGCTGCCGGGCGCGGGCGCCACCGAGCTGGTTGACGAGCCGGTGCACCGCCATGCCCGCCCAGACTCCGCCGCCGGCCGCGGAGATCTCGAAGCGGGCTCCGGGCGCGGCGACGCGATAGTCGGTGACGAGCAGCAGTTCCAGGCCCGCGCCGCCGCAGACGCCCTCGACGGTGGCGAGCTTCGCGGCGCGGGTCCGCTCCAGCCGCCGGAGCGTCTTCTCCCAGCGGCTCACCTGATGGACGCCGACGTCGCCGGGCCAGCCGCCGGCCGGCCCGGCGCCGCGGAGCCGGATCACGGCGACGGGAGTCCCGTCGCCGTCGGCCATGCTCTCGGCACGGTCCTCGACGCGGTCGCAGAACTCGGTGACCTCGGCGACCAGTTCGTCCGTGAGCGGCCGCGCGCTGTCGATGCCGAGGGAGGGATACGAGGCAGTCAGAGAAGCCATCTGAGGTGTCCTACTCGAAGCCGTGGTGGGAAGGGGCGGGTTCAGTACCGGACGAGGGCCGTCTCCAGCGTCGAGCCGGGGCCCATGGTCATCAGGACGCCGTACTCCCCGGGCCGGGTGACGCCCTCCTTGACCAGTTGTTCGTACGAGAACAGGAAGGAGCCGCTGGAGAGGTTGCCATGGGAGCGCAGCACGCCTGTCGTGTGCCGGACGTCGTACCGGGTGAGGCCGAGGTTGACGGAGACCGAGTCGATGACCTTCTTGCCGCCGGAGTGGATCAGCCAGTGCGCGATCTCGCTGCGCCGCAGGCCCGTGCCGCGCAGCAGATCGTCGATGACGAGCCCGGCGTGCGCGCCCACCACATAGGGCACGTCGCGGTCCAGGTAGAAGCTGAACCGGCCCTGGCTGTCGTCCCAGTCGTAGCGCATCGCGTCGATCGCGTCGGGGACGATGCGGCTGGCGTACTTGAGGACCTGCGGTCCCGGGCGCTCCCCGTCGCGGCAGACGGCGATGGCGGCGGCGCCGTCGCCGAACAGGCTGTTGACCACCGAGGTGCGCATGGTGCCGTCGAAGACATAGGCGGCGGAGCAGACCTCTATGCACACCATCATCGCGATTTTCCCGGGATTCGCGGACGCCCAACCGGTGGTGGCGTTCAGCGCGTTGAGGCCGGCGTTGCACCCCATGCCGACGATGTCGAGCCGGCCGCAGTCGACGGGAATGCCGAGTTCCCGGATCAGATGGGCGCTAAATCCGGGTGTCAGCAGCCCGGTTGAGGTAACGCACACCAGGTGGTCGATGTCATCGACCGCCGCGTCGATGCGTTTCAGGCAGGACTGGAGCGCACGCGCTCCCATCTCCGTTCCGCGTTCCTTGTGCTTGGCGAGGAGATCGCCCTGCTCCTCCCTGCCCGGCCGGCCATCCTCGCCCATCGGCGGGATGCTCAGAAATCGTGTGTCGATGGCGCTGTTGAGGAAGACCGAGCGTATGCGGCCGTCTTCGATGCCATACAGGTCGAGCAGGTCCTGCTGGGTGTAGGAGGACTCCGGCGTCGCGGTGCCGACGCCGAGGACGGCGGGGCCGGTCTTCGTGGACGCCCAGGAGTGCGTTTGCCGAGTCAATATCATTCTGACCACCCGTCAGCACATGTGACTGCGAGATTTCGGGATCTCCTTCAGGCTAGTTCACTGTTTGCCCCGCGGATATCTCTCTCCCTTGTGAAGGAAGTCACCGCCCCCTTTAAGGGTGGTAGGGGCCCGCCACCCCTAGCTGCTCCGGCCGCCCTGCCTCCTTTCTCTCCGCTTTCCCCGTTCCTGCTTTCCCCGTTCCCGTTCTCCCTATTGCCGGTGGTGCTTTTCGCGGCGCGGTCAGAAGGACGGCTGCGCGCAGTGTGCGTCCGTCAATGTGCTGCTGTCGGTCTGGAGATACACCGGGAGGTCGGTGCGGCTGCGGACCTTGAGCTTGCGGTAGACCTGCGTCAAGTGCTGCTCGACCGTGCTGACCGTGATGGAGAGCCGGTCGGCGATCTGCCGGTTGGCCAGGCCCTGCGCGGCGAGGACACCGACGCGGTATTCCGCGGCGCTGAGTTCGGCGGAGCTGCCGCCCCCGGGCGGCGAACCGCTGCCGGGACGCAGCGCCGGCGCACCCGCGAGACCGGGCAGCAGCCTCTTGCACAGCTCTTCCGCGTGGCATTCCCGCGCCACCCGCCACGCCCGGCGCAGCGTCGTGCGGGCCCGCCGCGAATCGCCTTCCTCGGCGTACGCGGCTCCCAGGTCGGCGAGGGCGTGGGCGAGCTCCAGCCCGTCGCCCGCCTCCTGCAGACACTCGACCGCCGTCGTGAGCCGGCGGGTCCGCTCATCGGGCTCGGTGGCGGCCAGGTGGCGCAGCGCCCGGCCCACGGTTCGGGCATCGCCATGCTCGCCCAGCCGGGTCAGCTGCTCACCGAGGAGGGTCCGTGCCTCGGCATGGCGGTTGAGCCGGCGCAGCGCCTGGGCGGTGTCGATCCGCCAGGGCATCGCCTCGGGCCCGTCCGCCTCCCAGCCCCGCAGGAGCTGGCCGCAGGTCTGGAAATCGCTGAGCGCCGCGTACGGCCGGCCCACGGCCAGCTGGTACTGGCCCCGAGCCCGCAGATAACGCAGTCCGAATGGCGTCTCCAGCAGTGCGCCCGGCATCGGGGCCGCCAGACACGCGGCGGCCTCCTGGTAGCGCCCCCGCGCCACGGAGGCGGTGAGCAGGCAGGCTATCGGCGCGCCGACCACCACTCCCCAGCCGGGCCGGGTGATCTCCTCCAGTGCGGCGGCGGCCAGCTCGGCGGCGGTGGCCAGATCGCCTTGGAGCAGCGCCGCGTCGGCCCGTACGGCCGCCAGCAGGGCTTGCCAGATCTTGCCGCCGTGCGCCGCGGCGTCGTCGAGCAGCGGCAGGCACCACGGGGCGAGGGTGGCGAGGCGCTCGGGCCTGACCATGGCCAGCAGCATTACGGAGAGCGGGGCGAGCGGGGGGTCTCCCAGCCGGAAGCTCTGCCACGGGTACTCGCTCGTGTCCTCGCCGTTGAAGCGTTCGCGCGCCGCTTGCAGCAGGGCGCCGACGAGCGAGGAGGAACCGCTGCCCGCTGTCCGGAGGTCCCGGTCGGCATCTCGCCGCAGGGCCGGGTAGCACAGTTCGAGACAGGCCCGCACCTCGCGCAGCTCCGCCGGGGAGACGACCGCCGGGCGGAACGCGGAGTCGGAGAGCCGGTCGAGGGCGAGGGCCACCTGGTCCCCTTTTCCGTGCCACAGCAGGTAGGCCAGGGTGGCCAGCGCGTGGTTGCCGGCGAGCCGGCCCTCGTGCAGCGCTTCGGTGAGCTGGCCGAGGTGGCGTACGATCCGCGCCGGATCCAGCTTCCATTCGGCCTCGGCGAGCGTCGCCCGGCCGACGGCGCGCTGTTGTTCGTCGTCGGCCATGTGGTGGGCCAGCTTGAGGCAGTCGAGCGCGAAGTCGACCTGCCCGCTGGTGGCGGCGTTGTCCGCGGACTCGCGGAGCACGGCCGACGCCCAGGGCTCGTCGGTCCGCCCGGCGGCCAGCAGGTGGTGGGCGACGTGGGTCGGCGGGCCGCCCTCGGCGTGGATGATGCGGGCCGCCGCCCGGTGCAGCTCGGCCCGCTCGGCGGCGGGCAGGTCGCGCAGTACGGCCGCCTGCGCGGCCGGGTGGCGAAAGCGCCTCCCGCGGAGGAGACCGGCGTCGCCGAGCAGACCGACGAGCGTTCTGACTTCGACGGCGTCGATCCCGGACAGGTCGGCGATCGTCCGGGCCGACTCGGCCGTGTCGCCGAGGACGGCCAGGGTGCGGGCCAGGGTGCGCGCGTTCGGCTCGCAGCGGCAGAGGGAGTTGACGAACCGTTCGGCGAAGCAGTCCCCCACCACGAGGCCGGTCGTCGCCGGGAGGCCGCCGGCCCGCGCGGACGCCTGCCAGTCTTCGGCGAGCGCCCGGAGCAGCAGCGGGTTGCCGCCGGTCGCCGCGAGGGCGGCGGTGGCGAGGCTGTGGGCCACATGGGCGTCCAGACCGTGGGCGAGGAGGGCGGCGACACCGTCGCCGGAGAGCGGATCGAGCCTGACCGAGCGGCAGTAGGGCTGGCGGAGCAGCTCGGTGCGCAGCGGCGAATGTGCCGACGCCGACCGGTCCTGGTCGGTGAAGACCAGCATGATCGGCGCCTGCCGGACCCGGCGGGCCAGGAAGAGCAGGCACTGCAGCGACTCGGCGTCCGCGTGGTGCACGTCGTCGATGCCGATCAGCAGCGGCTGGCCGGCCGCCATCTGGTGGAACGCGCGCGAGACGCCTTCGAGGACGCGCGGTTCCACCTCGCCGGGGACCCGCCCCATTGCCTCGATGACGGCGGTGGCGCGCAGTCCGTGCGGATCCACCGGGCCGAGGCCGTGCAGCAGTTGGCTGATCAGCCCGAACGGCAGCCGGCTCTCGCCCGGCGACCCCGCGGCGCAGATGAACCGCGTGGACGTGCTGGCGGCGCGCTCGGAGAGCGCGTGCAGCAGCGCCGTCTTGCCGACGCCCACGGGGCTGTCGACGACGGCGACGCTGCCGATTCCGCGCGACCAGCATCTCGTCAGTAGGTCGGTGAGGTAGGTCAGTTGTCGGTCACGCTCGACC
This sequence comes from Streptomyces xingningensis, assembly GCF_054957865.1. Lineage (NCBI taxonomy): Bacteria > Bacillati > Actinomycetota > Actinomycetes > Kitasatosporales > Streptomycetaceae > Streptomyces > Streptomyces xingningensis. Next base: position 80,236 of record NZ_JBDJPF010000015.1, on the reverse strand, counting down.
AGTGCCATGTATCCGCACCTTCTCGCTCGTTCTGTGGGGGTCAGGGGGTGGACGGCCAGCGCCGGACCGCGGAGCGCGCCGCCCGCGCCCGGTCCACGACGGTCCCGGCCACGGGCTCGCCGGAAGGGGAGAAGTAGAAGTGGCCGCCGGGGAACCTCAGCACCTCGCACGGCCCCGTCGTCGCCTCCCGCCACGCCTCGGCCTCCTCGCCGGTCACCTCCGTGTCGTCCGTCGCATAGAGCACGGTCGTCGGGGAGCGCAGCGGCGGTCCGGCCGATGGGTGGTAGGTCTCGATCAGCCGGTAATCGTGGCGCACGATCGGCAGGACGAACTCGCGCAGCCCGGGGTGGGCGAACACCTCGTCGCTGGTGCCGCCCAACCGCACGACGGCGGCGGCCAGTTCGTCGTCCGTGCCGAGGTGCACCGCACCGGGGCGCGAGCGGTGCGGGGCCGGCCGGCCGGAGACGATCAGCCGGCCGGGGTCCTGTGCGCCGCCGGCCTCCAGCCGCCGCGCCACCTCGTAGGCGACGACGGCGCCCATGCTGTGTCCGAACAGCAGGAACGGCAGGTCGAGCCGGCGCCACAGTTCGTCGGCGGCACCGTCCGCCAGCTCCTGTATCGATGCGGCGGGCTCGGCTTCGTACAGGTCCTCATGGCCCGGGTACTGCACGCTGACGAGCTCCAAGTCGCCCGGCGTCCGGCCGGCCCAGCCGCGATAGGTGCTGGCCGAACCGCCCGCGTGCGGAAAGCAGAACACCCGGACCGAGGCCCCCGGGCGCGGTGCGTAGCACCGCAGCCATGTCCCCGTCGTCCCCGTCGTCCCCGTCAGGCGCGTCACTCGGGCTCCTCTCCCCCGGCGGACTCCACGACGCCGGGCGCCGCGGACAGCAGTTCGGCCGCCGACAGCGGCGGTGTCCCTGGCGTCCCGGGCGTCCCGACCGGCTCCGGGTAGCCGAGGACGCCGGTCAGCTCACTCCACGCACGGGCGACCAGCAGGTGGCGCTGGGCGCCGCGCAGCGGGTCGGATCCGGCGAGCACCCCGTCGTGCAGCCCGGCGAGGGCGCGGCGCACCGCGGCGGGCCACAGCTCGCCGGTCACCCTGGCCCAGCTCGGCGCCGTGGCGGGGCCGAGGGGCTGGGTCACGGCGTTGCCCAGGTGCGGATCGCGCCCGGCGTCCAGGACGAACAGCCCCTCCTGGTCCGTGGCGGGGCGCAGGGGCGGGTCCCACAGCAGCGGCCCATGGGTGTTCGCGAGGGTGAGGCAGCCCGCCTCGGTGCCCACGGTGATCCGGTGCAGGAAGTGCGCATGGGCGTCGTCCCCGGGCACCAGTTGGTTCTGCACGCGGAGCGTGAGCGGTGTCCCCGCGACGGTGCCCGTGAGGGAGCGGTAGGGACCCGTCGCGGCGCCGGGCGGCGACACCTGCGCGATGCTCCACGGCCGGATGCCGCCGAGCGCGAGGGCCAGGATGTCGAGCAGGTCGAAGGAGACCTGCACGGCGCAGACCGCGTCGACGAACACGGGCCGGTGCCGGGCGGCCAGTTCCCGTGCCACCCCGATGAACCGGGCGACGGGCGCCACCTGCGGGTAGAAGGTGTTGAGCCGGTACTGCGTCCGCCGGACGCGGGCCAGGCGCAGGCAGTCCGCCAACTCCCGCTCATGGACGGGATGTTCCTGGAGCACATGGACGCCTCGCCCCAGGAACGCCCGGGCCAGCTCTGCTCCGGTGCCTCCGGCGACCGCCGACGGCACCACCACGCACGCGACCCGTACGGTCTCCGGCACCTCGTCGACGGCCGTGTAGAGCGGTACTCCATGGCGGGCGGCGAGCGCCTGGGACCGGGGGCTGCCCTGCCCCAGGATGCCGGCGAGCGTGAAGCGGGGGTCGCCGGAGGCGAGAGCCGCCGCGTAGAACTGGCCCCACCGGGAGCCGCACACCACGGTCGGCAGGCTCGGCCGGCCGGTGTCGTCCGACCGCACGGCCGCCGTCACCGGCCCTCCCCTGCGCCCTCGGCACCCTCGGCACCCTCGGCACCCTCGGCACCCTCGGCACCCTCGACGATGTTGCGCGCCAACTCCCGTACGTGTGGCGGACGGACACAGCCGAAGTGGTCGCCCCCCACGTCCACGACGGTCAACTCGCCCAGGCACAGCCGCGCCCAGAACGCCGTCATGTCGTCGTGCAGCCCCGGAATGAAGTGCGTCGGACGGCGCGGCCGCAGAAAGGTGATGTCCCCGGCATAGGGCGGCGGATCGTAGCGGGTGACGGCGTCCACGGTCAGCCGGAACACCTCGTACAGGCGGGCCGTGTACTCCGGTGAGCCGAGGCCGGCGTCGAGACCGGCCAGGGCCCGCCAGAGTTCCCCGAGCCGCCGTGCCTCGTCCTGCGCCGCGAGCCGCGCGAATCCGGCGGCGGGTCCGGCCAGGGCGGGATCGCCGTCGTCCCGGCGGAGCGCGCCCCGCGGGATGCGCCCGGGTGTCCTGGCCAGCGCGGCGCTCAGCACGGCGCTCACCGCCCGCTCGTCGGCGGGCCAGCCCAGCGCTCCGGGGTCGCCGCCCATGGCACGTACGAACGCGTACTGGGTCATCAGCTCCTCGTCGATGCGGTACGGGATGCGGTAGCTGGAAATCACCGTCAGCCGGCCGACGTCGACGCCCGTGCCGTCCAGGGTGCGGGCGAGTTCGGTGGCGATGAGCCCGCCCGAGCAGTAGCCGACGATGTCGGCCCGCCGGTGCCCGGCCTCGATGACCTCCCGCGCGTAATCGGCCGCCAGCCGCTCGACGAAGGTGTCGGCCGACAGCGTCAGATGGGCTTCGGTGTCCGGCACGGCGAGCCCGGCCACCGGGCCGTACGCGGACAGCTCGCGCGCCAGCTGCCGCAGCGGGGCCAGGGTGCCGAGGCCCTCATGGACGAGGATGCGCAGCGGCCCGGCGCCGGACCCGCCGAGGGGCACCAGGGCCGCGCCGGCGACGGACGCCGCCCGGCCGCGCCCGCCCGGGGTGACGACCGCCGTGGCATCGTGCCCTTCGTCCGGGCCGCCCGGCCGGCTCGCCTCCTCCGCGCGGCGCAGCAGGTCCGCGACGGCGGAGAGCCGGGGCGCGCGCAGCAGCCCGCGCAGCAGCACGTCGAAGCTGACGTGCCCGGCCTCGGGCAGGTCGGCCCGGAGGGTGCCGACCAGCCTGGCGGCGATCAGCGAGTCGCCACCCGATTCGAAGAAGTCCTGGTCGCGGCCGATGTCGACGCCGCCGAGCGCGTCCGACCAGTAGCGGGCCAGCCGCCGCTCCAGCTCGCCCTTCGGGGCGCCGGAGCCGTCCGCGGCGGGCTTCGGGCCGGGGCCGCCCACGGCGCGCCCGGCGAGTGCGGCGAGCTGTTTGCGGTCCACCTTGCCGTTCGGGGTGAGCGGCAGCCCGTCGACCACCTGGACGTCGCCCGGCACCATGTACTCCGGCAGCCGGGCGCGCGCCCACTCGGTCAGCTCGGCGGGGGTGACCGTGGCGCGGCCCGCCTTGAAACGGGCGGCGAAGACGTGCTGGCCGAGCACCGAGAGGGGCTCGTCGGGACGCGGCAGGCACAGGACCGGTCCGGCGCCCGCCGCGGAGAGCAGGCCGAGCCACTGTTCGCGGTCCACGAAGACCCGGTCCTGCTCGCTCCGCAGGTCGGCCGGTTCCTCCATCATGAAGCCCTGCGAGGCGGTGACCTCGGCGTGTTCGCGGCTGAGTTCGACAAAGGCGAGCCAGCCGCCGGGAGCCACCAGCTCGCCGAGCCGCTCCAGCACGCGGGGCGTGTCGCGCGCGTTGTTCAGCGCTCCGGCGCTGACCACGAGGTCGAACGCATTGGGCTTCAGGCCCTGTTCGCGGGGGTCGGCGTTCATGTCGAAGAGGCCGAGGCGGACGGTCGGGTCGCCGCCGAAGCGCTTGCGCGCGTCGTCGAGGAAGAGCCGGGAGACGTCGGTGAACAGGTACTCCTTGGGGGTGTCGCCGAGCGCCTGGAGGACGGCCGCGGTGGCGGCCCCGATGCCGCCGCCGACTTCGAGCACGCGCAGTGGCCGGGCGTCCGGGTGCGCCTCCGCGATGCCTCGCACGGCCCCGGCGAGGATGGCGTTCAGCCGCCGGGAGGCGATGTTGTCGGCGTACCAGTCACGGGCGATGCCGTCGTCACCCGCGGGGAAGAACAGGTGGGTGGCGTTCACCTCGCCCCGCAGCAGCCGCGGCACGGCCTCCGCGCTCTGCCGGAAGTACCCGGCGAGCCGGTCCGAGCACAACTCCGCGGGCCTCGCCCGTTCGAACGCCCGCCAGGCGTCCGCCGGGGCCTCCGGGTCCGTGCCGCGCAGTCCGCTCCACTCCCCCGTGGCGGGGTCCTGGCGCAGTCGGCCGTGCCGCTGCAGGGCGCGCAGCGCGCGGCGCAGCAGTCCGAGGTGTTCGGGCGCCGTGGCGGTGCGGGCGGCGATCTCCTCGAAGCCGTGCGCCGCGTCGTCGGTCGCGAACAGCCCGCTCTCCGCCAGGGCCCGTACATAGCCGAGCAGCATCAGGTCGTCGAGGGTGCGGACGTACTCCGCCAGGCGGGCCCGGTCCGGCAGGGCGGGGAGCGCGGGACCGTCGGCGGCCTCCTGTGCCGCCGCCTCGACGGCGGCGGCGCTCTTGTCGGCGGCCCGGCGTGCGTCCTCGTCCAGGGTGGCCGGTTCGGCGAACGCCACGATCCGCCGGTCCATCATGGTCTCGCCGTCCACCACGGCCGCGGTGGCGGAGACGGCGGGGTGCAGGGACAGCACGGCCTCCACCTCGCCCAGCTCGATGCGGTGGCCGCGCACCTTGACCTGCTGGTCCCGCCGGCCGAGGAACTCGATCTCGCCGTCCGGTGTACAGCGGCCCAGGTCGCCCGTGCGGTACAGGCGTTCGCCGGTGACGGGGTGGGTGGGAAAGGCCGCGGCGGTGCGCTCCCGGTCGCCGAGGTAGCCGTCGGCGAGCCCGGCGCCGGAGATGTACAGCTCCCCGGTGACCAGCTCGGGGCAGTCGCGCAGCAGGGGGTCGAGCACGTGGCAGCGCTGGTTGGCGAGCGGTCGCCCGTAGGGGATGCTCCGCCACTCCGGGCGGACCTCCCGGATCGGGTGGGCGATGGACCAGATGGCCGCCTCGGTCGCGCCGCCCATGCTCTCCAGGGCCGTGTCCGGCAACAGCCGTCCGGCGTGCGCGGGCAGCCCCAGGGGTATCCAGTCGCCCGACAGCAGGGCGATGCGCAGCCGGGTGGCCCCGGCGAGTGCCGGTTCATGGTCGAGGTAGTCGGCGATCATCTGGAACTGCGCGGGAACCGAGTTCCAGACGGTGACGCCGTGCCGTACGACGAGCTGAGCCCAGTGCGACGGGTCTCCCCGCCGCCCCGGGTCGGGCAGTACCAGCGCGGCGCCCGCGGCCGGCGGGCCGAAGATGTCGTAGACGGACAGATCGAAGCCGAGTGCTGCCAGGCCGAACGCCCTGTCGTCCTCGCCAACGGTGTGGCGGGTGTTGATGTCGTGCACGGTGTTGGCCGCGGCGCGGTGGCTGATCACCACGCCCTTGGGCACGCCCGTCGAGCCCGAGGTGTGGATGACATACGCCGCCGTGTCCGGACCGACGAGCCGCTCGGGCCGTGCGGGCGGCGGCCCGGCCAGGGCGAGGCCGTCGACGGGGAGGGGAGTGACGCCGTCGGGCAGCGTGTCGTCCGGGCCGTGGCCGTGCCGGTGGGAGACCAGCACAAAACGTGAGCCGGAACCGGTGATGATCGCGTTGCGGCGGCGGCGCGGCTGACCGGCCTCGACGGGCACATAGACGCCGCCGGCCAGCAAGGCGCCGAGCACGCCGACGAGTTGGTCCCGGCCCTTCGGCATCAGGACGGTGACCAGGTCGCCGGGCCGGCACCCGGCGGTGCGCAGCGCCTCGGCGACCGCGCTCGCCCGGCCGAGCCATTCCCCGTATGTCACCTCGCCGTCGGCGTCGATCAGGGCGACCCGGCCGGGCTCCGCCAGTGCCCTCTCCACCAGAGGCTCGTGCAGCAGCGTGTCGGGGAGTTCGGCGTCGGTGGCGTTCATCGCGGCGCGCCGGGCCCGCTGCGCCGCGGGGAGCCCGGCCGGGTCCCGGCTGTCCCAGCACTCCGCGTCGGTGGCGAGACGGCGCAACAGCCCGGTGAAGGAGGCAAACATCGTCTCCATGAGCCCGTCGGGGAAGACCCCGTCCCGCACGTCCCAGTTGACCTCCAGATCGCCGAACTGGTCGCCCGCCTGGCAGTCGATCCACACCTGCGGGGTCTGGCTGATTCCGTACGAGGGGCGCGGGGCCTGTCCGCCTGTCGTCGCCATGGCCCGCCGGGCGACGCCGATTCCGCTGGTGAAGACGACCGGCATCAGTGCCGCCTCGCGCCCCTTGGCCCGCGCCAGTTCACGCAGCAGTTCCACGCCGGTGAACAGGTCGTGGCCGAGGTCGTCGAAGAGCTGCCCGCCCACGGCGCGCGCCCGGGCGGCGAAGGTGGCGCCTCGCGCGTCGACGGCCAGCAGGCTGACGGAGGTGAAGTCGCCGACGAGCAGATCGACCTGGGGATGCAGGGGTTTGCGGCCCAGCAGGGTGAGGTTGAGGCTGAACCGGTCGTTGCCGGCCCAGCGGCCGATGACTTCGGCGTAGGCGGCGAGCACCGCGCCCGAGGCGGTGATGCCGTGCCGGGTCGCGTGCTCCTTCAGCCGCTCCCAGAGCGCGGCCTCCAGGACGCCGCCGTGCCGCGTGAAGCGGACGCCGCCGGTGGCGGTGGCGCCGTGCCGGGTCGGGTGCTCCGCGCTCTCGCGCACGGGGAGGCCGGGCGCCGCCGGGATGTCTGCCAGGCGGTCGAGCCAGTAGGCGCGGTCCCGGTCGTACGCCTCGCCGGTGCGCAGCCGGCCGTACGCGGCCAGGTAGTCGCGGTAGCCGGCCCGCAGCCGGGGCAGTTCGGCCCGGGGGTCCCGGTAACGCCGGTCGAGCTCGGCCAGCAGCAGCTGGATGGAGGCGTAGTCGAACGCGGTGAAGTCCACCGACAGATGGAGCACGGCGCGTTCTTCGGTGCGGGTGAGCCGCAGCTCGTACAGCGGCCGCTCGCCGAGGGGGTGCATGTGGTGGGACAGTTCCTCGCGTACCCGCTCGACCGCGTGCGCCGACTCCCGCGCGGGCGTACCGCGCAGGTCCCGATGGCGCAGTGCGCAGGAGGGCGGAGCCTGCGGCAGGACGCGCTGGAAGCCGTCGTCGGAGAAGACGGCTCGCAGCATGTCGTGCCGCGCCAGCAGTCCGTCCCAGGCCCGCGCGAGCCGCTCGGCGTCGGTGTCCGCGGGGAGCGGGAACTCCAGGTAGATGTGGCAGGGCACGCCGCCGTGGTCGAACAGGTCACCGCGGCCCAGCAGATAGGCCGACTGGACGTCGGTCAGCGGGAAGGGTTCGTAGCGGGCCTCGGGCTCGTCGCGCCAGAGGTCCGCGCCACCCGCCCGGCCGGCGGCGCGCAGCTGCTCCAGCACCTCTTCCTTGTGCGCCTTGAGTGCTGCCAGCAGGCCGGGGGTCATCGCGCCGCGGGGAGCACGGTACCGGACCGTTCCGGACTCCTCCCACAGCCTGATGTCCTTCTCGCCGAACTGCTTCAGCAGGGTGGTGACGTTCACACCGCTCCTTCGTCGATCTCGTGGGCGGATTCGGTCGGCCCGATGCCGAGGCACTCCGCGAGGGCGGCCGCCAGACCACGGGCGCTGGGCTCGCGGAAGAACTCCCGCATCGGCAGTTCGACGCCGGTGCGCTCGCGCAGCGACGCCACGACGCGGGTCGCCAGCAGGCTGTCGCCTCCCGCGGTGAAGAACCCCTCGTCGCGGCCGTCGGGCCGGCGCCCCAGGACCAGGGCCCAGACGTCGGCCACCAGCTGTTCCAGCCCCGGCCGCACGGGCTCCGGGGCACGGTCCGCGGTGCCGTCGTCGCCGAACAGCGCGACGACGGCACCGCGGTCGACCTTGCCGTTGGCGCTCAGCGGCAGCACCGGCGTCACGGCGAACAATCCGGGGACCATGTGCTCGGGGAGCCGCCCGGTGAGCCAGCGGCGCAGTTCGGCCGGGACGATCCGGCCGGCGCCCTCGGGGAGCCGGGCCTGGAGCAGCAGGGCGCCGTCCGCTTCCCGGTGCGGCCCCACGGGGCAGGACAGGCCGGCCACCGACAGGGCCGCCGTCCAGTCCGCCGCGCCGGGCAGGGTGCCCGCCGCCCCCGCATGCCGGGTGTCCCGGCCCGCCCGGTGGTCGAGCAGCGCGGGCACCACGAGCGCGAGGGGCGAGGCGACGGTCGTCTCGGTCAGCAGCAGGGTGCCGCCGGGCGCGAGCAGGGCGCGGGCCGCCATCACGCCGTCGGCCGGATCGGCGTACCGGTGCAGGGAGTTGGCGGCGACGACCACGTCGAAGACGTGCGCCAGCTCGCCGCGGACCGCGCCCCGGTCCGGCACGACGGCCGTGGCCCGGTGACCGGCCCCGGCCAGCCGGTCGCGGGCGGACTCCAGCAGGGCGGCCGACTCGTCCAGCAGCACGCAGTCGACCGCGCCCGGGGGGACGTCGCGCAGGATCGCGGCCAGGGCCAGGCCGCCGCGTACGCCGAGCCCGGCCAGCCGCAGCGCGCGGCCCGCCGGCGCGACGAGTCCGGCCAGCCGCCGGGCGGCCTCCGCCTGGCAGGCGAGGGTTCCCCGCAGGTGCTGGGCGGCCGCCTCCGGGGCGAGCACCGGATCGTCGAGGAACACGGCGGGGTCGGTGTCTCCGCGCAGCACGGAGGCGAGCCGCGGGAGCGCCTGTTCCAGCGCCTCGGGCAGGCCGCCGAAGCCGGTTTCGCCGGCCCGGGCGCGCTGTCGCGCCCAGTGGTCCTCGGAGGACACCGGATGTCTGCGGGCGCCGGGGGCGAGGAGCGGACCGGAGCGGACGAGGACGCCCTCCTCGCACAGCAGGCGGATCCAGCTCTCGACCACCGGACGGTACTCGGGCCGCACCGGAAGGTGCTCGGGGCGCACGCCGGCGCCCGTCCCCGCATCGCCGGAGGCGGGCAGGAGGTGGCGGTCGAAGAGCCGGGCGAGTGCGGCCGTGACCAGCTGCCGCGCGGAGTCCCGGCCCGCTTCGTCCCGGCCCGCTTCGCCGGCGCGGCCCGGCGCCGGCTCCGGCCGCATGGGGCGGGCAGCGGCCGAGCGGAGCTCGGTGAGCAGTGCGGCGAGGCGTCCCGCGGGGGTGCGGACGACGACGGCGGACTCGACGCCGGGGTGGCCGCGCAACGCGGTCTCGATCTCGCCGAGTTCCACCCGGTGCCCGTTGATCTTGACCTGGTTGTCCAGCCGGCCGAGGAATTCCAGCAGACCGCCGGGCCGGTAGCGGCCGAGGTCCCCCGTGCGGTACCAGCGCTCGCCGCGGTGGGTCACAAAGCGCCGCGCCGTCTGTTCCGGGTCGCCCCGGTAGCCGCGGGCCACCCCGGCGCCGCCGATCCATAGTTCGCCCGGCACCCAGTCGGGACAGTCACGCCCCGGACCGTCCACGACGCGGTAGCGCTGGTTGCGCAGCGGCAGGCCGTACGGGACCGAGCGCCAGCGGGGGCCGATCAAGTCCGCCCCGGCGTCGAAGGCGTTGGACCAGATCGATCCCTCCGTCGCACCCCCGAGGGCGAGCAGGGAGCACTTTCCCGAGGTGGCGCGGGCCAGTCGCCCGGGCAGGTCGAGGCCGATCCAGTCGCCCGACAGCAGCGCCCACCGCAACGCCCCGGGCAGCGGCTCGTCCCCCGCCGCGATGAGCAGCATGTCCATCAGCACGGGGACGGAGTTCCACAGCGTCACCCGGTGCTCGCGCAGCAGCTCCAGCCAGGCGCGGGGGTCCCTGCGGTCGCCCTCGTCCACCAGCACCAGGGCGGCGCCCGCGGCGAGCGGGCCGAAGATGTCCCACACCGACAGGTCGAAGTCCAGCGCCGACAGCGCGAGCACCCGGTCGGCCGGGCCCACACCGATGCGCTCGTTGATGTCGTCCACGGTGTTGGCGGCCGAGGCGTGGCTGATCTCGACCCCTTTGGGCACGCCCGTCGAACCGGACGTGAAGATGACATAGGCAGTGTCCTCCGGGTCCCCCGGGTCCCCTGGCTCCGGCTCCGGCGGCTCCCCCGGCCGCACCGCTACCGCGTCCTCGAACTCCAGCACGGGGCAGCCGCCGGTGTCCTCGGCGTTCCCGTCTCCCAGCAGCAGCACCGCACCGGCCGCCGTCAGCATGCGGGTCCGCCGCACCGGCGGCTGGTCGACGCCGACCGGCACATAGCAGGCGCCCGCGCCGAGCACCCCGAGCACAGCGGTGATCTGGGCGGGTCCCTTGGGCAGCGCGACGGCGACGGCCTGGCCGCGCCGGATTCCCCGGGCCCGCAGCGCCCCGGCCACCCGCCGCGCCCGCTCGGCGAGTTCGCCGTAGCTGAGGACGCCGTCCGTGCCCCAGCACAGGGCCGGCGCCGCGGGGTCGGCGGCGGCCCGCTCATGGAACGGGGAGTGCAGGGTGCGGGGCGCGTGCGGCCACCGGGTGGCGTTCACCCGTTCCCGTACGGCCTGTTGGGGCCCGGGCAGCGGCAGCTCGGGGGCGGCGTCCGTCCAGCTTTCCACGGTCAGCCGCTCCAGCAGCTCGCCGTTGGCGGCGAACATGGCGTCCAGCACGCCCGCGGGGAAGAGGCTCTCCACGGCGTCCCAGGCCACCAGGATGCCGTCGGCGGTCAGATGAACCTGGTAGTCGAGCCAGACCTGCGGCGTCTGCGAGACCATCCAGCCGACGTCACCGAAGCGCGCGCGGCAGTTCTCCGGGACGAGCGGGCCGTCGAGGTTGCCGGCGAACACCACGGGTGCGGTGCGCGGTTCGCCCCCCGCCGCGGCGTCGGCCCGGGCCATCTCGCGCAGCAGCTCGACGCCGGAGAACGCGGTGTGGTCCAGGTCCTCGTGCAGCCTGCCCTGGAGTCGCGCCGCGCGCTCGGCGAAGCTGCCGCCGGCGCTCAGGTCGACGTCCAGCAGCACGAGGCTGGTGAAGTCGGCGATCAGCCGGGATGTGTCGGGGTGGGCGGCACGGCGGTCGAACAGCGGCACATTGAGCAGGAACCGGTCCTGGCCGCTCCACCGCGCCAGCACCTCGGAGAAGGCGGCCGCCAGAACGGAGGCGGGGGTCAGACCGTGCTGTGCCGCCCGCCGGGTGAGACATTTCCACAGCGGGGCGGGCAGCACCCGGCTCCGGCGTACGAAGCGGGGCCGGGTGACCTGGGAGGGGCTGCGGTCGAGCGGGAGCGCGGGACCTCCCGGCAGCCCGGGGAGGCGGGCGAGCCAGTAGTCCCGCGCGGCCCGGGCGTCCTGCTCGACGCGGGGCGCACGATCGGCCAGGTACTGCGGAAAGGAGTAGTCGAGCGCGTCGGCGTGCTCGGGACTCTCGTACAGCTCGGCCAGGTCGGCGAGCAGCAGCCGCATGCTCAGCACGTCGCAGACCAGCAGGTCCACGTTGATGTGGAGGCGGCCCCGGCCCTCCGGGAGCAGGGTGAGCCGGAGGTCGAAGACCTCGCCCCGGTCCACGTCGAGACGGCGGTGCGACAGCCGCTCGCGCAGCTCCTCGGCGGCCCGTTCGGCGGCTGCCCGGCCCCTCTCCCGCAGGTCGTGCACGGCCGGACCGGGCCAGGGCGAGTCGTCGGCGATCCGCTGGGCGCCATGCGGCAGGAACCGGGCGCGCAGCATGCCATGCCGCCGGATGAGCGCGCGTGCGGCCGCTTCCAGCCGCCCGGGGTCGGCCTGCGGGCCGTCGAGTTCGAGGTAGGCGTGGCAGCCGACGCCGCCGAGCGGCTGGTCCTCGCCGCGCCCGATCCAGTACGACTGCTGAATGGGCGTCAGCGGGAAGGGTTCCCGTGGATCGACCGTGATCGCCGGGGTGCCCGGCTGCTCCGCGCGCGTCCGCGTCACCGGGCAGGTGCGCAGCAGTTCCAGCCACGCGCCGATCCGGGGCTCCCGCGCCAGTTCCCGGAAGCCGACCTGCCAGCCCCCCTGCTGGAGCCGGTCGGCGAGTTGCATCAGCCGGATGGAGTCCATCCCCTGCTCGAACAGGTTGTCGGCGTCGTCGGGCGCCGATGCGCCCAGGAGTCCGGCCAGTTCGGTACGGAGGAGGAACTCTGCTTCGGGCATCACGTCCTGTACGGCCACTGCGCAACCCTCCACGCTCGCCCTCCGGGACGGGGCCGCAGCACCCGCACCGCCTCGACCGCCTCAGTCTGTAGGGGGCGATCTGAACGAGTCCTGGATGTTCTCTCCAGCCGGGGCGGAACCCCCCTTGAGCCGCGTTGTGGCCCAGGGGGGGCGGTGCCCTGCCTCGTCCGGACACAGCCGGGATGCGGCGGGGCGGTCAGGCGCCCGGGGGTGTGGCGCCTGCGGGGCCTCACCGGGTGATGAGACCTCCGTTCTCGTGGGCGGACGCAGCGGACCGGAAGTCGGCGTACCGACCACCGCGCGCGAGCAGTCCGGTGTGGGTGCCGCACTCGACCGCCCGGCCGCCCTCCATGAAGACGATCCGGTCGGCAGCGGCCACCGTCTCCATACGGTGGGCGACCACGATCACCGTGCGGCCCGCCATCAGCGCCTCCATTCCGGCGCGGACGGCGGCCTCGTTCTCCGCGTCCAGAGCGGAAGTCGCCTCGTCCAGCAGCACGATCGGCGCGTCCTTCAGCAACGCCCTGGCGATCGAGACGCGCTGGCGCTCCCCGCCGGACAGCGCGAAACCGCCCTCGCCCACCTGGGTTTCCCAGCCGTCGGGCAGCCGGCCGAGCATCTCGTCCAGCCGCGCGGCGCTCGCGGCCCGGCGGAGCGCCCGGTCATCGGCGCCGGGGCGGCCGATCCTGACGTTCTCCTCGATCGTTCCCTGGAAGAGATAGGTGTCCTGGAACACCGCGGAGATCATGGAGACGAGCCGCTCGGTGCCGATCCGCCGCACATCGGTTCCGCCGACCCGTACCGAACCCCCGTCGACGTCGTGGAACCGCATGATCAGCCGCAGCACCGTGGACTTGCCCGCGCCCGACGGGCCGACCAGCGCGGTCACCGAGCCCTCGGGGGCCTCGAGGGTCACATCGTGCAGCACGCCCTGGCCGTCGCGCCCGAACTCCACGGCCTCCAGCGTGACCGCGCGGCCGTCGGGCTCCTCGGGCCGGTCCGGCTCCGGCAGCGGTTGTGCCGCGAGGACCGCGCTCATCCGGCGCAGGGCCCCGCGCGCGACCTGGATGCTGCCGTCCTTGTCGGTCACCGCGAGCAGCGGCTCGACGGAGCGTGCCACCAGCGCCAGCACGGCCAGCAGCGCGGGTGCGTCCAGTCCGCCGTCCAGGGTGAGCCACACGCCGAGGACGAGCAGCGCGGTGAAGGCCGCCTGCACGGTCAGCGCCAGCCCGAAAGCGCCGGGCAGCGCGCCGAACGCCAGGTGCCGCAGGGCCTGTTGTTGTGCGGTGAGCGCCTCGTCGACGCGCTTGACGGTCTCGCGCTCGCTGCCCGAGGCCCGCAGCACCGGCTGCGCACGGACAAACTCGACGACGCGCTCCACGGCCAGCGCGTTGCCCCGCGCCCGCCCCTCGTCGCGGCGGCGTACGACCACGGCGCCGGCCCGCTGCACCCACACCAGCGCGGCGCCCGCGCCGAGCGCGACGAGGGCGAGCCGCCAGTCGACGAAGAACAGTCCCACGGCCACCGTGGCGGGCAGCACGGCCGCGTCGACCAGCGGCTTGGCCAGGTGCGCGGGAACGTTCATCACGCCGAGCACACCCCGGCTGGTCAACTCGCCGACCTCGCCGACCCGGTCGGGGCTGAACCAGCCGACCGGCAACCGCGAGAGGTGGTCGCCGAGCCGGTGGTGGAGGGAACGCGACAGCTGGGCGCCGGTGCGGTACCCGGCCACCTGGCTCACCCGGTGGCACCCGGCGAAGACGGCGACGACGGCGGCGAAGGCGCCGATCCACGGCCAGGCGTCGGCCGGTTCGGGCCCGAGCGCCTCCCGCAGCACGGGCACCAGGAGGAGGAAGGCGACCCCCTGGAGCACGGCGTCGACGGCCATCCAGGCCAGCGCCCGGCGGAGCGGCCGTCCGGCCGCCGTTCCCAGCACGGCGAGCAGTTCACGCAGCACGGTTCAACTCCTCACGTCCAGCACGGCGTTCGGCGCACCGCCGGTCTGCCACATGCGGGCGTAGTACGGGGACCGGGCGAGCAGTTCCCGGTGGGTGCCCGAGTCGGCGATCCGGCCCCGGTCGAGCACCACGATCCGGTCGGCGGCGGCCACGGAGGCCGGCCGGTGCGCGATGACGAGCAGGGTCCGCCCGGCCGTCAGCTCCCTCAGCGCCCGCTGCAGCGCCGCCTCCGACTCCGGGTCGGCGAAGGCCGTGGCCTCGTCGAGGACCAGGACCGGGGCGTCGCGGAGGAAGGCCCGTGCGACGGACAGGCGTTGCGCCTCGCCCCCGGACAGCTGCGCCTCCTCGCCGACGACGGCGTCGTAGCCGTGCGGCAGGGTGGCGATCCGCTCATGGATGCCGGCGAGCCCGGCGGCGCGCTCCACCTGCTCCCGGGAAGCGCCGGGGAGGGCCACCGCGATGTTGTCGTGCAGGGAGGCGTGCAGGAGGATCACGTCCTGGAAGACGAACGAGACCGACCTGCACAGCTCGTCGTCGGGGATGTCCCGCAGGTCGGCCCCGCCGACCGTCACCCGGCCCCGGGTCGGGTCGTCGAACCTGGCCAACAGGCGCGCGACCGTCGACTTGCCCGAGCCCGAGGGGCCGACGAGCGCCGTGCGGGTTCCGGGCTCCAGCGTCAGACCGATGTCCCGGAGCGCCTCGACCCCGCCGTCGTAGGTGAAGCCGACGCCGTCGAAGACGACGCGGTGCCCTTCGGGCGCGCGGGGGTGCGCGGGTGCGGGCAGGGCGCGTACGGTGAGCAGTTCGCCGATGCGGCCGGCGGCTTCCCGCGCGGCGATCACATTGTCCAGGCCGTGGCCGAGAGCGCTGACGGGGGCGGTGAGCGCGAGGCCCAGCAGCAGGAAGGCGAGCAGGTCCGCCGGAGGCAGGTCGCCGCCGGCGACGAAGCCGGTCCCACCGGCCAGGATGACGAGCAGCACGACCGGCGGGGACAGCACGATGTCCGCCGCGGCCCCCAGATTGACCACCGTGCGCACCCAGCCGGTGAAGTAGTCCGAGAAGTCGTCGGCCGCGCGGGCGAACCGCCGGTGCGCACGGCCGCCGGCGCCGAACAGCTTGACCACGGAGATGCCCTGGACGAACTCGACGGAAGCCCCGGCGATCCGGACCATCGCCCGCTCCATGTCCTGCCGGTCCCGCCGTCGGCCGGGGCTCATGAGCTGACGGTAGATCAGTACCCCGGCCATCGGGCAGACGAGCGTGAGCAGCATCAACCGCCAGTCGACCAGCCCGAGATAGACCATGCAGGCAACCGGGACGACCACCGCCGAGGCCAGCTCACTCGGAGTGTGGGCGACCACGTGGTGCAGTGCCTCCACGTCCTCCTGGAGGGCGCGGTTGACCGCCCCCGAGCCCCTGCCCGACATCCACGCGGGCGGCACCCGGCGCAGCCGGCCGACCAGCCTGCGGCGCACCCGGAGCTGAAGGTCGGCGTCGACCGCGTGGGCCAGCGCTCCGGCGGCCAGGCCGAAGAGCGCGCGGACGAGCAGCGCGCCCGCCGCGATCAGGACGAGCGTCCACACCCACCCGTGGTCGGGGCTGTCCTCGGCCAGCAGATGCCTGCCGAGCGACACCACGGCCACGAACGGCACGACCCCGGCGAGGGCCGCGACCACCTGACAGCCCACGGCGAGCCACAGCCTGCCGCGTGCGGGACGGAGCAGTTCACCGAGCATCGCCCACGCGGTGCGGTCGGTTTCGGCCCGCTCCGTGCTCCCTGCGGACATCAGCCGTACCTCCCTTGTCCGTTCCGGATGTCCCGCGGCGGTGCGCGGTCAGCCCTCCCGGGCCGTCATGGGCGCCGGCTGCTCCCCGCGTCCGCCCTCGTCCCCGGGAGCCGGGGCGGGAGCCGCCACACCACGGGGGATGATGAACAGCGCCACCAGTACGGCCACGAGCAGCAGCCCCGCGTTGACGCCGAACACGACGGAGTAGCCGGTGGTGAG
The DNA here is from genome assembly GCF_054957865.1 of Streptomyces xingningensis. Classification (NCBI taxonomy): domain Bacteria; kingdom Bacillati; phylum Actinomycetota; class Actinomycetes; order Kitasatosporales; family Streptomycetaceae; genus Streptomyces; species Streptomyces xingningensis. Next base: position 64,088 of record NZ_JBDJPF010000015.1, on the reverse strand, counting down.
CCGTTGCGCCATCGAGTCCGAACCGGAGGCGTGGGTGGTGACGTTCACGGCGATGGTGCTCATCGTGGCCAGGCCGATGCTGCCGCCGACCTGCCGCGCGCTGTTCAGCAGGCCCGACACCATGCCCGCCTCCTGGGGCGGGGCCCCGGCGGTCGCCGTGTTGGCGATCGGGACGAGGAGGGGACCGAGGCCGAGGCTGCACAGCAGCGAGGGCCCGAAGACATCGGCCCAGAAGGTGCCGTCGGCCCGGATCCGGGTGAACCAGAGCAGGCCGAGGGTGGCGACGAGGGCGCCCGCGATCAGCAGTGCACGGGCGTCGAACCGCCGCAGCAGGGGAATCGCGGCGAACGAGCCGCCGATCAGGCCGACACAGAACGGCAGGAAGCCGAGCCCGGCCTGCATCGCGTTGAGCCCCAGCACCTGCTGGAGGTACAGGGAGACGAAGAAGAAGCCGGTGAACATGGTGATCGAGACGATCAGCATGAACAGATTGGCCCCGCCGACCGCCCTGTTGACCAGCACTCCCAGCCGCAGCAACGGCGCCTTCGCGTACCTGGCCTCGTAGACGACGAACGCGGTCAGCAGAACGACGGCGAGGGCGAGCACGCCCACCGTCTGCGCGGAGCCCCATGCCACGTCGGTCGTCCGCACCAGCCCGAGGACCAGCAGCACCGTGCCGGCGGTCGCCAGGAACGCGCCCACGACATCGAGCCGGTGCGCGGTGTCCGCGGCGTTTGCCCTGGTCACGTAGCGCGCCGCGAGGGTGAGCCCGACGGCGACCAGGGGCACGTTGACGAGCATGACCCAACGCCAGTTGATGTACTCGGTGAGCAGGCCGCCGGCGACGACGCCGACGGCGGCGCCGCCGGCCGTGACGGCGCTGTAGACGGCGAACGCCTTGGCGCGCTCCTTGCCCGCCGGAAAAGTGGTGGTGAGCACGGCCAGCGCGGCGGGGGCCACGAGCGCGGCGCCCACGCCCTGCGCCGCCCTCGCCGCGATCAGCTGGCCGGGCGCCTGGGCCAGGCCGCCGGCCAGGGACATGAGCCCGAAGAGGACGAGACCCGACACCAGGACGACCCGCCGCCCGAACCTGTCGGCCGCCCGGCCGCCGAACAGCAGCAGCCCGCCGAAGGTGAGGGCGTAGGCGTTGACGACCCAGGACAGCCCCGACTCGTCGAAGCCGAGCGAGGTCCGCATGGTCGGCAGCGCGACGTTCACCACGGAAACGTCGAGCGAGACCATGAGCTGCGCGACGGCGACCGTCGCGAGCACGCCGCCCTTGGCTGCGGAGCGGTTCTCCCGTAACGAGTTTTTGTACATATAAGAAATGTAGTCACGCCGAGCCGGACTTGTCGAGCCCAAAGGGCCCTGAACCGTTGTCCGAAGCGTCGTCCGCGGGCACGAGCGAGAGCACCGAGGTGTCGAATCCGAAGGGCGGGGACACCGACTCCACCCGGAGTCCGGCGCGGGCCGCCAGTGCCCCCCACTCATCGGCCGTCCGCTCCCGGCCGCCGACATAGACGAGCATCCGCAGGTCCATGCTGGTGAAGCGCGGTTCGGTCGCCGCGGCGTCGACCGCCTTCTCGACCAGCACGATCCGCCCGCCCGGTTCCAGCGCGGCCCGGCAGCGGCGCAGGATCGCCACCGCGTCGCCGTCGGGCCAGGCGTGCAGCACCATGCCCAGCACAATGCCGTCGGCCCGCACCGGAAGCTCGTCGAAGAAGCTGCCCTCGACAAAGGTGCAGCGGTCGGCGAGACCCGCTGCCTGCATCGTCCGCCGGGCGCCCGCCAGCGGCCTCGCCAGGTCGAGCAGGGTGGCCCGGGCGTCCGGAGCCACCCGCAGCAGCGCGGCGAGCTGCCCGCCGTTGCCACAGCCGAGGTCGAGCAGATGCCGCATGGACGACCAGTCGTATGCGTCGGCCGCCGCGTTCCAGAACGGCTCCCGGCCGGCGAACAGCAGGTTGAACACGGAGTCGGAGAGTTCCTCGCTGACCAGCAGGTCGTCCCAGAAGCCGCTGCCGTGCGCCAGTTCGTGGACGCTCCGGCCGGTGCGCACCGCTTCGAGCAGGAACGGTATGCCCAGGTCGGCCCTGCCCACGGCCAGCCCCAGATCGTGGAACGCCCGTTGCCGCGCCGGGTGTTCGTCGGTGAGGAGCAGCCCCAGCTCCGTCGGCCGGAGCCCGCCCCCGGGCGTGGTCTCCAGCAGCCCGACGGCTGCCAGATGCCGCACCAGCCTGCTCAGCGCGTCCGGGTTCGTCTGCGTCCTGGCGGCGAGCGCGCTCACCTCCGTGACGCCCTCCTGGACCAGGTCGACCAGGCGCAGCGTCGCCGCGACCCGGATCGCCATCGGCGTCACCAGGTCGGCCATCCGCATCAGCCGCAGAACGTCCTGGGAGGGCGCGCCGATCACGGGCCTCGACGGAGCGGACTCGGCCGCCTCAGGAGTGGATGCGGTGGTCATGACCCTCACCTTCTGGTGGGTTCGGTGGCGCGGGGATGGTGGTGAGCCGGCCGATGAGCCGGCGCGTGCTGTCGACGACCGCGCAGCAGCCCGCCGCCCACTCCAGGGCGCCGCTGTGCTCGCGGGCGCTGAAGTCGGCGACGGCGTCGGCGGCGAGGAACACCTCGAAGTCACGGCTGAAGGCGTCGACGGCGGTCGCCGCGCAACCGATGTGCGCGTAGACGCCGCAGATGACGAGCTGGTCACGGCCCGCGGCGCGCAGCCGCTGCTCCAGATCGGAGCGGTGGAAGGCGCTGTAGCGCCACTTGCGCAGCACGAAACCCCCGGCGTCGGGGGCGACTTCCGCGGGGATGGCGGTGTCATCCGGGACGTGGCCGAGGCCCTTGCCCCAGAAGTCCGTCAGCAGTCCGCGGTCGCCGGGCGCCTGGGCGCCGGGCTGCGCCGTGTGGATGACCGGTACACCGGCGGACCGGCACGCGGTGAGGAGGGCGGCCCCGTTGGCGAGCAGGTCGGTCAGCGGCGCCGCGCCCGCGCGGTAGGCGCGGAGGAAGTACCGCTGCATGTCGTGCACCAGCAGTGCCGAACGGGAGGCATCGAGTCTCCAGTCGACCCGGCTCGCCGGGATGTCCCGCTCGCCGGGCATGGGATAGGGGGCGATGGCGGCGATGGCCATGCGGTGCTTTCCTCTCTGCTGTCTCACACCCACGGCCGGGCCGAGGCAGCCGTCTCGTCCCCCAGTGCGGCCAGCATGGTGCGGAACTTGGCTGCTGTTTCCCGTACTTCGGCGCGGGGCGAGGAACCCGCCACGATGCCCGCGCCGGCGAACAGCCGGACCGAGCGTGCGCCGACCTCGGCGCACCGGATGGCAACGGCCCACTCGCCGTCGCCGTTCGCGTCGCACCAGCCCACGGCGCCGGCGTAGGCACCGCGGTCGAACTGCTCCAGTTCGGCTATGGCGTCCCTGGCCCGCCCCGTCGGGGTGCCGCACACGGCCGGCGTGGGATGCAGTGCCGTGGCGAGTTCCAGCGAGGAGACGCGGCTGTCCCGCAGTTCGCCGACGATGTGCGAGCCGAGGTGCCACAGGGCCGGGGTCGCAGTGAGCACCGGCCGGTCGGGCACGGTGAGCACCTTGCAGTACGGGCGCAGCCCGTCGGCCACGGCCCGGACGACGAAGGCGTGCTCCCGCAGGTCCTTGTCGGAGGCCAGCAGGGAGACCGCGCGCACCCGGTCCTCCTCGGGGTCCCGGCTGCGGGGCGCGGAACCGGCCAGCGGCCATGAGGTCACCGTCTCCCCGGACTTGGCGACCAGCAGTTCGGGGCTGGCGCCGATGAGCGTGACGGGCCCGGCAGGCACGGCGCCGTCGGCGTCGCGGGCCGGGCTCCCGACGGCGAAGGTGTAGCCGTGGGTGTTGCCGTGCGCCAGTCTGCGCAGCAGCGGACCGACCGGGACGGGGTCGGCGTAGTCGAGGCACAGGGTCCGCGCCAGAACCACCTTCTCCAGTTCCCCCGCGCCGATCCTGCCGACGGCGCAGGCGACCGCGCGGGCGTATGCGGCGCGTCCCGGCCAGGGGGTGACCCGCAGGGGTGCCCCCACCGGCGGCCGCCCCGAACGCGGCTGCTCGTGGGTGTAGACGACGCGCAGCGGGGAGGGGGCGAGGGACAACCGCGGCCCGGCCGCACCCTGGTACGGCAGCACCCCGATGACGACCGGCCGCTCGTACCCGGCGGCTCCCGCGGCGAGCAGGGCCGACCGGGCGCCGGCCGTCGGTGACAGGCCGCCGCCGGCGCGCACCGGTGTCACCGACTCCGCGAACACCGTGCCCCGCTGAGAGGCGAAGAACGCCGCTCCCGGTGTGTAGGCATCGATCAGCATGTCGGTGGTGACCGGCTGCTGCGCGCCGAGGTTCAGCAGACCCACGGCAATCCCCTTCGCTCTTCGGACCTAGCGTTTCGCGGTGGTTCCCGCGGAGCCACCGCCCGGGTGCACCGCCAGCGCGGCCGCCCAGGCCGCGATCGTCGGCTCGGCCACCAACTGCGCGAAGGAGAGCCCGCGTTCGCCGAGGTTCCACTCGTTGGCGAGGCTCATCATCCGCACCGAGTCCAGGCCGTGGTCGGTGAGGTCGTCGTCGTCCGCGATCTCCTGCGGCGCCACGTCCAGCAGCTGTGCGATGTCCGCGCGCAGACGGTCGGCGGGCAGCCCGCCGGGTTCGGCGGTCATGGTTCAGCCCTCCCCTCGGCCGACGAAGGCGATCCTGCGCGCGGAGGCGGCGGGGGAATCGATCCAGTGCAGGTGGTCGGGCGAGGGCACCAGGCCACCGGGGGTGAGCGGCGGCTGCTTCTGCGGGTTGCCGAGCATGCCCGCCTGCATCTGGTTCATCTCGCGCATGACCTCGGTGACGACCGGGGTGCCGAACAGTTCCCCCATCCGTTCACCGCTCTCGGTCCGGGCGGGGCCGGTGCGGGCCACTGCCTCGCTGAGCTGCCGGGAGGCGCCGTTGAGCAGCAGATCGGCCTCGGCCGTGGTGCCGCCGACCAGAGACGCGAAGGCCTCCAGCTCGGTGCCGTCGATGTCGGCGATCCGCTTCGCCTGCCAGTAGTAGGAGTCCTCGTGAGCCTGCATGTCGTAGAAGGCGACCAGGAATTCGTAGAAGACGCGGTATTCGCGCCGGTAGCGGTTGTCGAACTCGGTGAAGGCGCGCTCCTCGTCCATGCCCGCCAGCACGCTGTTGACCGACCGGGCCGCCAGCAGCCCGGAGTAGGTGGCCAGGTGCACTCCGGTGGAGAAGACCGGGTCCACAAAGCAGGCCGCGTCCCCCACCAGCGCCAGGCCCGGGGTCCAGAAGGAGTCCATGGTGTACGAGTAGTCCTTGCGCACCCGCAGTTGGCCGTAGGTCCCCTCGGTGACCCGCGCCGCGTCCGTGAGATGGTCACGGATCATCGGACATCGGTCGATGAACCGCCGGTATGCCGCCTCCGGGTCCGCCTGGATGGTCTTGGCGAACTCCCGGCGCACCACGGCGCCGACACTGGTGAGCGTGTCCGACAGCGGGATGTACCAGAACCATCCCTCGTCGAAGTCGCAGCACAGGATGTTGCCGCGGTCGGGCCCGGGGAGCCGCCGGCCGCCCTCGAAGTAGCCGAAGAGCGCCAGGTTCCGGAAGAACCGCGAGTAGTGCCGCTCACCCACCGTGCGGTAAAGGCTCCCGTGGCTGCCGGAGGCGTCCACCACATGGCGCGCCCTGACCTCGCGAGGCCGCCCGTCGGATCCGGTGCAGCGGACGCCGACGACCCGGCCGCCCTCCTCGACGACTTCGGAGACGGTCACGCCCTCCCGCACCTCGGCACCCTGCCGGGCGGCGTTGCGCAGCAGGATCTCGTCGAACTTCATCCGCTCCACCTGGTACGCCTCCGAGGTCTCGCCGCGCAGCAGGGGCGAGTAGGCGAACAGGAAGTTCCACGGCTCCGGGCTGGCGCCCCAGCGGAACGTGCCGCCCCGCTTGGGCATGAACCCCGCCTTCTCGATCTCCGGAAGGACACCCAGCAGGCGGCACACCCCGTGGATGGTCGCGGGCAGCAGCGACTCACCGATCTGGAACCTGGGGAACACCTCCTTCTCCAGCAGCAGCGCCCGGTGCCCTGCCTTCGCCACGAGCGTCGCCGCCGTGCTGCCGCCGGGGCCACCGCCCACGACGACGACGTCGTACTGTTCAGAGCTTGACGGTGTCACGTTTGCCCTCCTGTGCCATCGCATCGGCGCGCAGCTCGTTCTTGTCGATCTCCCCGGTGCTCGTGCGCGGCAGCTCGGAGACGAACTCGATCCGGTCGGGGGTCTTGTAGGCGGCCAGCCCGCGCGTCCGGAAGAACGCGAGCAGGTCACGGGTGCCCGGCGGCTCTCCGTCCGGCACCACGAAGGCGCGGATCCGCTCCCCGAGATAGGCGTCGGGCTGCGCGACGACAGCGGTCTCGCGCACCTGGGGGTGGGCCAGCAGCTGGGCCTCTATCTCGGGGGCCGCGACCTTCTCGCCACCTCGGTTGATCTGGTCCTTGACGCGCCCCACCACGACGACGTTGCCGTCGGCGCGGCGCCTGACCAGGTCTCCCGTGCGGTAGTAGCCGTCGGGGGTGAAGGCGGACGCGTTGTACGCGCCCGCCCGGTAGTAGCCGCGGATGGTGTACGGGCCGCGCGCGAGGAGCTCTCCCGGCTCGCCGTCCGGCACGTCGCGGCCGTCCGGGCCGACGACGCGGACCTCGTCGGCCGCGCAGAGGGGGCGGCCCTGGGTCTCCTCGATCACCTCGTCCGCGTCGTCGAGGCCGGTGAGATGGATGATCCCTTCCGCCATTCCGAAGGACTGCACCAGGGTGCAGCCCAGCACGGGCTTCACCCTGCGGGCCAGCTCCGGGCCGCACTTGGCGCCGCCGACCTGAAGGACGCGCAGGCTGGACAGGTCATGCCGGGTGCCGGCCGAGGCGTTGCCGATCCAGATGCGGGCCAGCGGCGGCACGAGCGCGGTGTGCGTGACACGCTCGGCCTCGATCAGCGGGAACACCACGTCCGGGGTGGGCAAGGAGGCCAGTACCGCCCTGCCTCCGGCGTCCAGCGCGCCCAGCACGCCGGGAGAGGCCAGCGGGAAGTTGTGCACGGCGGGCAGCGCCGCCAGGTACACGCCGCTCTCGCCGAAGCCGACGCGGGCCCGGCACAGACGGGTCGTGCACAGGTAGTCGGCGTGGGTCCGGGGTATCAGCTTCGGTTCGGCCGTCCTGCCTCCGGCCATGTGCAGCAGCGCGAGGTCGCCGGCCCCCGGCCGCGGGAGGTCCGCCGGATCCTCGTCCAGCTCGCCCAGCGGGATGTGCGCGCCGGCCTCGCCACCTGCTCCGGCCACCACGATGTGACGCAGCGTCGGCACCGCGTCGCGGACCTCGCGGGCCAGTGCGAGCGGGTCGTCCGGCCCGTCCACCGCGGCCAGGACGTACCCGGTGGCGCCACTGATCCTGCCGAGCCGGCCGATCTCGCCCCTGCGCAGCGGGGGCAGCACCAGCACGGGGACGGCGCCGAGCCGGAAGAGCGCGAACAGCACCTCGACCAGCTCCGCCTCGTTGGGCAGCTGGACGAGCACCCGGTCGCCCGGCCGGAGCCCGAGTCCGGCCAGTGCCGCACCCAACCGGTCGGCGCGGCGGTCGAGGGCCCCGTAGGTCAGGACCCTCCTCCGGCTGACCACGGCGACCCGGTCCGGGTGCGTTTCGGCTCCGGCTCGCAGGACCGCGCCGAACGTGTCGTTGGTCCAGTAGCCGTCACGGCGGTACCGCTCCGCTGTCTCATCCGGCCACACAGGGCGCTCGGGCTCCTTCATGGTTCTCTCTCTTCCGGCTCCTGTGGATCGGGGGGCACCTGGTCGGCAACGATTTTCGACCGGTCGTTCTACAGACCTTCTGGACACGGACTAGTGGCCGGCCAGCCGGTGCGCGCCGTCGGCCGGCCTGAACGGGGTGAAGGGGGCGCCGGCCGGGACGGCTTCGCCCATGAAGTGCACGATCTCCTCGTGGTTGGTGGAGCCCACGGTGCTCTCGGCACCGGTCCGGTAGTAGACGTCGAGTTCCGTGGGAGCGGGGTCGAGGGCGGGGTCCTGTTCGGCCCGCAGGCCGGCGAGGATTCCCGGCACGTCGTAGCCGAACGCCACGCCCGGGCACCGGTAGTACGTCTCGCCGTCCACGGTCACCGACTCCAGCGGTTTCCCGTCCAGGCCGACGGGCCAGGTGTCCGGCCGGCTGACCGGCGGAGTGGCCGGCTGGGTGAGCAGGTCGTAGCGGAACACGTCGGCCAGCAGCGCCCGGTGCTCGGCGGGCAGCCGCGGGCTCACCGACTCCTCCCACCACCGCTGCAGCACCTGCTTGCCCGCGGCCTCCGTGAACAGATAGCCGAGGAGGGGGCCGTACGGCGCCGTGCCGCCGCCGTGGGCGCGGGCCACGGCCGTCCGCAGGGGCTCGGCGTCGTCGTCGGTGCCGGCGTCCACCCAGTCGGCAAGGTTGTCGAGGACCTCGGACTGCTTCCAGCCCGCCAGCTCGCGCAGCGCCACCCAGGAGTGCCGCAGCACGGCGTTCTCGGCGATCACCCGGGCCCAGAACAGGAACCGCTGCATGGCGCGGTTCTCGGCGAAGGTCATGGTGCGGTGGGCCAGCACGTATTCAAAGTCGTCGTGGTCACCGCGCAGCGCCACCATGCCGTGCAGTTCCCGCTGCTCGGAGTACTCGGTGTTGGGCAGCAGGATGATCGGGTACACGGCGATCCGGGAGACGTGCTTCGACAGCTCGTCATAGCCCTCGATGAAGGACTCGACCGTCTCCCCCGGCGCGCCCCAGATCAGCTCGGCGTAGATGTCCATGCCGTGCTCGTTGAGCCACTGGACCAGGTCTCGCCAGGCGTTCACCTTCATATTGCGGCGGTTCATGCTCTCCAGCGCGTCCGCGCTCAGGGTCTGCAGCGCGAGCGTGAAGGAGCTGCGCATGCCCGCGTCCCGCATCAGCTTCACGATGTCGAAGAACACCTTCGACTTGTTCTTCGCCCAGGAGGTCTCGAAAGCACGGGGATAGCCGTACTCCTTCTTGATCTCGATCAGGTCCTCGACCAGCTCCAGGTCGATGGGCAGCATCCCGAAGTTGGCGTCGCAGCCGACGATGGTGTGCACGCCGAGCTTGGCGAAGAGCTCCAGCTCGGTCCGCAGGCGTTCCCGGGAGAAGGCCCGGACGCGCTGGCCCACGGCGCCTCCCCAGTAGCAGAACGCACACTTGTAGGGACAGCCCCGGTTGGTCTCGATGAGCGCGACGTCGTAGCGGAACGTGCCGTTCTCGTCGAGGAGGTCGATGGCGCCGGTGAGGAACGGCGAGGGGATGCTGTCGAGATCCTCGATGCGTGCCCGGTCCTCGTTGGTGATGAGGGTGCCGTCCTGAGCATGCCAGGAGATGCCCGGGATGCCGCTGAGGTCGGCGTCCCGTCCGTGGTCGGCCCGGGCCCGGACCAGCTCGCGGAAGGTGATCTCGCCCTCTCCGTTGACCACGACGTCCACCTCGGGGTGGAGGGCGCGGACGCGCTCCGCCTGGCCGCTGACGTGGGTGCCGCCGAAGACCACGAGCCCCTGCGGGTTGAGTGCCTTGTACGCGGCGGCGAGCGAGCCGAAGGCTCGCATGCTCCATCCGAGGACGGAGAACGCCAGTACGTCGGGTATATCTCCGTCGAAGAGCGTGTAGGCCATCTCCGCATGGGTCAGCCCGCCCCGGAAGTTGCAGATGTCCACCGAGACCCGCGCGGACAGCTCCTTGTCCTCCAGGATCATCGCCTTGAGATAGCCCGAGGCCAGCGGCATCGATTCAAGAGGCATGTCCCATACACCCTGTTGCACCAGCACCACACGCAGCTTGTTCTGTGTCATCTCTCTTCACCGCTTTGCTTTTCCTAGGGGCGGGCCTCAGGCCCGCAGGGTCGCGCCTCCGTCGACGTACAGGTCGTGCATGGTGATGTGCCGTGCGCGGTCGGAGGAGAGGAACACCACGGCGTCGGCGATGTCGGCGGGATCGGCGATCCGGCCCAGGGGAATGCCGGTACGGAAGCTCTCCTGGTCGCCTTCGACGGCCGCTTCGGGCCCCGGCGCCCGGCCCTGTCCCGCCCACAGGACCCGCTGCATGGCGGTGTCCGTCGAGCCGGGTGCGACGGTGTTGCACCGGATGCCGTGCCGGGCCACTTCGAGGCCCAGGCACTTGGTGAACATCGACGCCGCCGCCTTGGACGCCGCATAGGCCGCCAGGCCCGCGCGGGGCACCCCGGCCGCGTTGGAGGCGACGGTGACGACGGCTCCTGAGCGGCGCGGAATCATGACGCGCACCGCCGCGCGCGACATGTGGAACACCCCTGAGGTGTTCACCGCGAAGGTCTCGGCCCAGTCCGCCTCGCTCAGCCCGACGACCGGTCCCGGGCGCAGGACGCCGGCGACGTTCACCAGCAGCCCGACGGGGCCGAGTTCCCGTTCGGCCCGGCGCACCGCCCGATCCGACTCGGCCGCCGCACGGACGTCGGTCGGCAGCGGCAGCACCCGGCCGCCCCCTTCGATGATCGGTGCCGCCATCGTGTCGAGCCCGGCCTTGTCGAGGTCGGCGGCGCCGACGGCGACGCCCCGCGCGGCCAGCGCCCGTACGACGGCGGCACCGATCCCGCCCGCGGCCCCCGTCACCAGGGCGACGTCCGCGAGCCGGTCCCGCTCGGGGGCGATGCCGCCGCTCAACACCGGTCCGCCGGCGCGTCGGGCTCCGCCCAGTGCAGATGGTCCGCGGAGGGAACCAGGCCGTCGGTGGTGATCGGCTCCCCGGGGGTGCCGTTCCGCGCGGGCTGTTCCAGGGACATCTGGATCTGCCGCATGGAGCGCCGCGCCTCGCCGATCACCGGGGTGCCGAAGAGCGCCGCTCCCACCTGATCACCGCTCAGCCCCCGGGCCGCGCCGCTGCCCACGGCCCCGTCGAGCTGTCCGGAGGCGTCGCCGAGCAGCAGGCTCGCCTCGGCCGTCGTACCGCCGACGAGGGAGGCGAACGCCTCCAGCTCGGTGCCGTCGATCTTCGTGATCTTCTTGGCCTGCCAGAAGTACGAGTCCTCATGAGCCGCCATGTCGTAGAAGGCGGTGAGGAATTCGTAGAAGACGCGGTACTCGCGCCGGTAGCGGTTGTCGAACTCCGTGAAGGCGCGCCTCTCGTCCATCCCCGCCAGGGCGCTGTTGACGGAGCGCGCCGCCAACAGGCCCGAGTAGGTGGCGAGGTGGACGCCGGTGGAGAAGACCGGGTCCACAAAGCAGGCGGCGTCACCGGCCAGCGCGAGCCCGGGACGCCAGAAGGAGTCCATGCTGTACGAGTAGTCCTTGCGGACCCGCAGGGCGCCATACATGCCGTCGGTGACGCGCTCGGCGTCCTCCAGGTATTCGCCGATCATCGGGCAGCGGTCGATGAACCGCCGGTAGGCGGCCTCCGGATCGGCCTGGACGGTGGTGACGTGCTCCCGGCGCACCACGGCACCGACGCTGGTGAGCGTGTCCGTCAGCGGGATGTACCAGAACCATCCCTCGTCGAACGCGACGCACAGGATGTTGCCCCGGGCGTTTCCCGGCATCCGCTTGCCGCCCTCGAAGTAGCCGAAGAGCGCCAGGTTTTGGAAGAACCGTGAGTAGCGGCGTTCGCCCACGCCCCGGTAGAGGGAGCTGCGGTTGCCCGAGGCGTCGACGACAAAGCGGGCCCTGGCCTCGCGCACGGTGCCGTCGGCAGTCCGGTGGCGGACGCCGGCGATCCGGCCGGCTTCCTCGATGAGTCCCGAGACGGGCGTGCCCTCGCGCACCTCGACACCGTGCTTGGCGGCGTTGCGCAGCAGGATCTCGTCGAACCGGGCGCGTTCCACCTGGAAGGCGGCGGAGTTGCGTTCGGTCAGCATCGGCGAGAAGCCGAAGGAGAAGCTCCACGGCCCGGGGTTCGCCCCCCACAGGAAGGTCCCGCCGTGCTTCGGCATGAAGGAGGCGTTCCGCAACTCCTCGGTGACGTCCAGCAGTCGGCACACTCCGTGGACCGTGCCGGGCAGCAGCGACTCGCCGATCTGGTACCTCGGGAAGACCTCCTTCTCCAGCAGCAGGACGCGGTGTCCGGCCTTGGCCACCAAGGTCGCCGCTGTGCTCCCTGCCGGGCCGCCGCCTACGACGACAACGTCGTGATCGTCAGAACTGGGCGGTGTCACGTGCTACCTCCTGGTGCGTTGCCGGATGCGGTGGGCGTTCCACGGCGCTTTCCACGAGGCGCCACTTCCACGCGGCGCTACGAGATGAAGTCGTAGGAGAGCAGGGCGTTCGCCTCGTCCTCCGCCCACGATCCGTAGCGGCGCATGCCGTACAGGAGCGGAACCGGTGAGCGGAGGCCGGTCACCATGGACACTTCGGCCATCACCACCACGTGGTCACCGACGGTCCGGTCGTCCGTGACGGTGCAGTCCGCGATGGTGTGCGCCGCCTCGGTCAAGTGCGGGCCGCCGAGCGGTGACCCGGTCCACGCGACGCGGTCGAAGCGGTCGGCGTCGCCGGACGCGAACAGCTCGGCCGTGGACCGCGCGTGCTGGTGCAGCAGGTTGACCGACAGCGCCCCCGCGTCCAGCACCGCCTCGAGCGTGCGGCTCCGGTTGCGCAGGCCGACCAGGAGCGTCGGGGGCCGGAGGGCGACGCTGCACAGTGAGGTACAGGTCATCCCCCAGGGGACGCCGTCCCGGGTGGTGGCGGTCACGACGGACACGCCGGTGGGAAACGCGGCCATCAGGCGGCGCAGATCTGCTTCGTACCACTGGTGCGACATGGATCCTCACTTGCTCGACCGGACGTGGCGGGGCCGGGGATCAGTAGTCGGCCGCTGTGGCGGTGCCGCCCTCGGCTTCTTTGGCGAGCTCCATCCCCCGGCCGGCGTTGATCATGCGGCGGCCGATCTCCGGTGGGGCCGTCGTCCTGGACCACTCCACGGCCGCTTCCATGCGCTCCCGCGTCATGTTGAAGCAGCGGTTCCCGGGGGCGCCGAACCTGTCGGCGTGCGCGATGAAGTCCACTTCCTTCCGGATGTAGTCGTGGATGCGCCGCGCCGCGTCGCCCGGGGCGACCGTTCCCTGCTCGACCGACTCGCAGAGCTCGCGGGTCAGCTTGCCCATGTGGACGAACGTCTCGCTGATCGGCAACGGGGATCCCGGGTGGCCTGAGCGCTCGGCCTCCAGGAAGACATCGGGGTCGCCGCTTCGGCTGTACCGGTAGTAGGCGTCCTCGACCATCATGTTGCCGCTCATCGTGCCGAGCATCCAGGTGCGGTTGACGGCGTTCCACAGTTCGTAGTGACCGAAGCCGACGAACGAGCTGTAGACGAGGTCGTCGTGGAAGTCGAACAGCCCCTGGTGCAGCGCCTCCACATGGCCGAACCGCTCCATCGACCAGTCGCCGTCCCGGGACGCCGCGATCAGCCGCCAACCGAGCGCGTTGACCAGTTCCAGAGTGTTGGCGAGGCCGCGTGAGTAGAGCGCGTCGATGAAGCCGGCGGCGTGGGAGGTGAGGCAGTACCGTTCACCGACGACCGTCTTCGCCGAATACTGCAGCCTTCCGGTGGAGACCCACGGGCGTACGGCCTTGGCTTCCTCGAACTGCCAGGCGATCTCGGGGAACCGCTTCAGGAAATCGGCGAACTCCTTCTCCGGGGGTGTGGCGTCCTTCGGGTACCTGCGCGGGTCGAGCGTCAGACCCACGCTGCACAGCGGGTTGCGCGCCGCGTCGTGGTTGTCGAAGGGGATGACCCATAGCCAGCCGCCGTCGAAGACATGGTGCAACGTGCCGTGATGCCAGGGGTTGGGCTGGTCGTGCGGCTGTGCGGTGGGCGAGTCGTCGAAGGGACGCACCCCTATCATGTGGGTGAACAGGCAGCGCGAGTGGGTCCTCGCCCGGGTCGGCGTCTCGCGCAGCTCGAACTTCTCGGCGAGCGGCGAGCGGAAACCGCTGCCGTCCACCACATAGTCGGCGCGGATCTCCTCGCCGTGCTCGGTGTGCAGCACCGCGCCGTCGTCCGGGTCGATATCGATGTCGGTGACGCGGGTCGCGAGCCGGGAGTCGGCCCCATGGCGGACCGCGAGGTGGAACAGGTACGCGTCGACGTCCTGGCGGAACAGGTGGGTCTCGGTCCGTAACTCGACCGGCACCACAAGCTGGTTGATCTCCTGGGGGTTCTGCGGCTTCCCCTCCCGGTGGTAGACGAAGCCGAAGTTCTGCTTCTGGCCGCAGTTGGGGGAGATCTCCGCAATGGTCCCCTGGTAGTTCGACAGCGCCTTCAACTCGGGGACGTCGTACCGCTTGGCGATGAGCCGGGCCATTCCCGATGTGTAGGGAATGGTGGACTCACCGACCGCGAAGCGGGGGTGTGTTCCCGCGTCCAGGATCAGCACCTTCACCCCGTTCCGGGCCAGCACGGCGCCCAGCATGCCGCCCGCCATGCCACTGCCCAGAACGGCCACGTCGTATCGGGCCGGCGTCCCGGAATTCAAGCCTGCCACCGTCTTCTCCTTCGCTTGACGTTTCCCCATGGCAGTTCAGGTCCCGGCCGGCGCCCGTGCGGAAAGAACGGCTTCTTCGACGAGGTCGTCGACGGTGATGTTCAGCGCGAGATGCTTTCCGCGCAGCCCGGCCAGGAGCGTGACGAAGTCGGTCGCCGGAGTGTTCCTGCCCTCCGGATCGATGATTCGCTGAGCCATCTTGTGGTAGTCCTCCTTCTTCAACGTCCGGTCGTAGAAGGCCTCCACGAACGAACGCACCTCGTTGAAGAAGGTGCGGTAAGCGGTCGCGTACCGGGTGAGCGCGGGCTCCTCGATCCCGGGGTGCTGCAGAATTTTGTCGACCACCCGCGACAGAATGCTGCCCGCCGTGGTCGCCAGTGCCACTCCGGTGGAAATCAGCGGGTCGACAAAGGCGGCGGCGTCACCGACCGCCACCCAACCCGCTCCGTGGAAGGTGTGGTTGGTGTACGACCAGTCACGCGCGTTACGGAAACCGGCCGACTGTCGCGCGTTCCGCAGCATGTGCTTGAGTTTGGTGGTCTTCTCGACCTCGTCCGTGAAGAGCTGTTCCAACTTCTGGTCGTTCTTCCCCGCGACCGAAGCAGGGGTGACAAAGCCGACGCTCACCGTGCCCTTGTCGAGCGGGATTCCCCAGAACCAGCCGTTCTCGATGCCCTCGATGAGAATGTTCGTGTACTGGTCGCCCGGCAGCCGCTCGCAGTTGTCGAAGTATGTCCACACGGCGACGTTGCGCAGCTTGTCGTGCCAGGTGATGTCGGAGTACCGGCGGGTGAGCACCCGGGCCTGGCCGGAGGCGTCCACCACCAGCGAGGCCCTGACCTCATAGGTCTCCTTGCCGCCGCGCACGGTGAAGCGGACGCCGGCCACCCGGCCGCCCTCCTCGACGGGCTCCTTGACCGTGGCGTCCTCGACGACGAAGGCCCCGAGCTCCTTGGCCCTGTCCAGAATCAGGGCGTCCAGGTCGGCACGCCGGGTGTGATACGCGTACGGATAGTCGCCGCCGTCGATGAAGGCGAAATCCCATTCCGCTTGCTCGGTTCCCCAGACGAACGTTCCTCCGTACTTGCGCTCAAACCCCCGGGCCTCCATCCGCTCGGTGAGCCCCATTTCCTCCATGGGAGCCATGACGACCGGAATCAGCGACTCACCGACGTGATAGCGAGGAAATCGCTCGCGGTCGAGAATCAGTACCCGGCGGCCGCGCTTGGCGAGGAGCCCCGCGGTGGTGGCGCCTGCCGGGCCGCCGCCGATGATGACGACATCGAATTCACTGGCCACGCCGGCGAGAGTGGACGGCATAAACGACCTTCCCGATCATCGGAACGTACCGCCTATGCCACCCGGCCGGGCGGCTCGCGGCACTGCGTACCTGGTACCCGTCAGCTTCGGGGAAGGGGACTCGACGCTTCCTACACGGACTCTGAACGCCGTTGTGCAGAAAAGAAAGTGACGCCGGGCGCGCGCCGACCCAGGGGAAATTAGGGGTTGTTGCGGCGTCTCGCCGCCTCTTACGTTCTCACTCGAGTGTGCTCGCCGAGCGGGTCACGAGGGTACTCGGCGGGCGGAGACCAAAACAGCGAGGAGCGTGCGAGTGACGCGAGTCGAGGATATCCGGCCCCTTTCCGAACTGCTGCGCCACCACGCGAACACCCGCCCAGACAAGATCGCCTACACGGACCCGGCCCGCGAGGTCGACTACGGCGGGCTGGAGGCGAGGACCGGCCGGCTCGCGGGACACCTCGCCGAGCACGGGCTGGCGCGCGGCGACCGGGTGGCCTTCTTCCTCGGCAACCAGGTGGAGACGGTGGAGAGTTACCTCGCCGTCACCCGGGCCGCCGGGATCGGCGTCCCGGTCAACCCGCAGTGCTCCGACGCCGAGCTGACTCACCAGATGGACGACAGCGGGGCACGGTTCCTCGTCGTCGACGGCATCCGCCTGGAGCGGGCCGAGCGGCTGCGGGCCGAGCGGCCCGGTCTCGCCCTCCTGCTCGTCCGGGGCACCGCACCCGGCGCCCTGTCATTCGAGGAACTGGCCGAGACGGAGCCGGAGTCGGGGCCACGGGACGACCTCGGCCTCGACGAGCCCGCCTGGATGCTCTACACCTCGGGCACGACGGGGCTCCCCAAGGGCGTGCTCTCCAGCCAGCGGAGCTGTCTGTGGTCGGTGCACTCCGCCTACCAGGGGGTCCTCGGCCTCGGCCCGGACGACCAACTGCTGTGGCCGCTCCCGCTCTTCCACTCCCTCGCGCACATCCTCTGTGTGCTGGGCGTCACCGCCACCGGGGCCCGCGCCAGGATTCTGCCCGGCTTCGGACCGGAGGACGTGCTGGAGGCGGTGCGGGCCGAGCCGTTCACCCTGTGGATCGGCGTTCCCGCCATGTACTTCGCGCTGCTGGAGGCCTCGCGGCAACAGGACCTGGGGGGCCACCGGCCGCGCGCCTGCCTGGTGACCGGCGCGGTCACCGGCCCCGAACTGGGTACGGCCGTGGCGGCGGCGTTCGGCGCGCCCCTGGTGAACAGCTATGGCAGCACGGAGACCTGCGGCGCCATCACGATGGGCCGGCCGCAGGAGCCGGGCGTACCGGGCACGGTCGGTACCGCCGTGCCCGGCGTCGAGATCCGCCTCGTCGCTCCCGGCACCGGCCTTGTCGTACCCGACGGCGACCAGGAGACCGAGGGCGAGGTGCTGGTGCGCGGGCCGAACCTGATGCTGGGCTACCACCGCGACGCGGAGCGGACCGCGCAGGCGCTGCGCGACGGCTTCTACCACACCGGCGACCTGGCGCGCCGGGACGCCGAAGGACGGCTCACCATCACGGGCCGGATCAAGGAACTGATCATCCGCGCGGGCGAGAACATCCACCCCGGCGAGATCGAGGACGTCCTGCGTGCACTTCCCGGCGTCGCGGACGCCGCTGTCACGGGCCGCCCCGACGAGGCGCTGGGCGAGGTCCCGGTCGGCTACGTCGTCCCGGCGCAGGGCGGCTGGTCGCCCGGCGAGGCCATGGCGGAGTGCCGTCGGCGCCTCGGCTACTTCAAGGTGCCCGTCGAACTGCACGAGGTGGGGGCGCTGCCGCGCACCGCGGCGGGCAAGGTCAGCCGGAACCGGCTGTCCGCGTGGCCGTCCCGGCTGCGCTCCGTCGGCACCAGCCACCACGAGGACCTGCGACGGACGCGGTGGGTGCCGTACCCGGCCGGGGCACCGCGGCCGGCAAAGCCGACGCCCGGGGCCTGGGCGGTCGTCGGAGGGGAGGCACCGGAGTTCACCAGGGCGGTGCGGGAGGCGGGCGGCTCGGTGCGGCACCTGCCCGATGTGCGGGCGGTCCGCGCGGCCGGGCCCTTCACCGGCCTCGCCCTCGTGCTGCCGGGCCCGGCCGGTGACGCCGTCCCGCTCACCGCCGTGCTCGACGACCTGGACGATCTGGACGCGGCCTACCCGCCCGAGGAGAGCGGCGAGCACCACGGACCCGGCGGCTCCGCGGGATCCGGCCTGCCGGAAAGGCTGCTGGTCCTCACCCGGTCGGCGGTGGCCGTCGACGACGCGGAGACACCGGAGCCGCTCGCCGCGGCGGCGCGTGCCTGGGCACGGGCCCGCGGCCACGGCACGCGGGGCACGGCGCTCCTCGACTTGGCCGCGGAGTGCGACACAGAACCCGCCGCGTGGCGGGTGCCGCTGGAGGGAGACCCCGACGGGGGGGATGAAGGGGAGTTCGCGCTCCGCGCGGGCGGTCTGCTGGTCCCCCGGCTGGTACGGGTCCGCGCGGCCGGCGAGGTCATCGGGCCGGCGCCGGAGGGCACGGTCCTGGTCACCGGTGCCGCCACGGCGATCGGCAGCGCCCTCGCCGGACACCTCGTCGCCGCTCACCGCGTCCGCTCCGTGGCTCTGGCGGGCGCGGGGAGCGCGCGGCTCACCGAGCTCGCCGCCGCACTCACCCGCCTCGGCGCCGCCGTGACCGTCGTACCGGGCCCCGGCCCGGCCACCGCACAGGGCGCGGCCGAGCTCCTCGCCGAGGCCGGGGCCGGACAGCCGCTCAGCCGCCTTGTGCACCCGGTGACCGGCCCCGCCGACGCGGAGGCGGCGGCTCACCTGCTGGCGCTGACCCGCCCCCGGGGCGTCCAGGTGACGCTCTGCGGCACCCTGGACGGTGCGTTCGACGGCGGCGGCTCGCCTGCCGACGCCGCCGCCGGCGCCTACGCCGCCGCGCTCGCGCACCGGGAGCCGCACGCGGGATTCATCGGGTTCGCCCCGTTCGCCGACGCCGGCGGGGGGACGGTGCCGGGGGTGGCCGGGCTCGGCGGACCCGAGGCGGCACGGGCGTTCGACGCCGGGTGGGCACAGCCGCTGCCCGTCCTCGCCTTCCGCAGGAACCCATGGACGCTGTGGTCCGAAGAGGCGGGGAGGCTGCGCACCTTGCTGCGCGAACCCCGGGCCGGCTCCGGTCCGGAACCCGAGGACGGCGCACGGGCCACCGCCGAGAGTCTGCGGGCGCGCCTGTCCGCGCTGCCCGCGAGGTCCCGGTCCCGTGCGCTGGCCGACCTGGTGGGCGACGAGGTGGCGGCGCTGCTCGGCACGGGGACACCGGGCCGGGCCGGCACCGAAGTCGCCTTCGGCGACCTCGGGTTCACCTCGGTCGACGCCGTGGCCCTGCGCGACCGGCTCACCGCGCGCACCGGGCTGAGGCTGCCCGTCACGCTCGCGTTCGACTGCCCCACCCCGGCGGCGGCCGCCGAGTTCCTCGGCAGGGAACTGTTCGGCGGCGCGGAGGCCGCCCCGGCCGTCCGGCCGGAGGGCACCGCGCGCACCATGCGTCCCGGCCGCGACGACCCCATCGTGATCGTCGGCATGGCGTGCCGCTACCCGGGCGGGATCGCCTCGCCCGAGGACCTGTGGCGGCTCGTCGCGGACGGTGTCGACGCGGTGGGCCCGTTCCCCGAGGACCGGGGCTGGGACCTCGACAGGCTGCTGGGCGGCGACGGCACCGCGCCCGGCACCGTGTACGCCGACTCCGGCGGGTTCCTCGCGGATGCGGGCGCGTTCGACGCGCCGTTCTTCGGCATCAGCCCGCGCGAGGCACTGGCCATGGACCCGCAGCAGCGGCTGCTCCTAGAGGTCTCCTGGGAGGCGGTCGAACGCGCCCGCATCGACCCGCGGGCGCTGCGCGACACCGACACGGCCACCTATGTGGGCCTGATGTTCCACGACTACGCGAAGAGCCCCGGTCCCCTGCCCGAGGACCTGGAGCGGCTGCTGGGCACCGGGACCTCCGGCGGTGTCGCCTCCGGCCGCATCGCCTACACGCTCGGCCTGGCCGGGCCCGCGCTGACGGTGGACACCGCGTGCTCGTCGTCGCTCGTCGCGATCCACCTCGCCGCCCGGGCGCTGCGCGCCGGCGAGTGCTCACTGGCCCTGGCGGGCGGGGTCGCGGTGATGGCGACGCCGGCGACGTTCGTGGAGTTCAGCCGCCAGCGCGGGCTCGCGCCCGACGGCCGGTGCAAGGCGTTCGCCGAGGCCGCCGACGGCACGGGCTGGGCCGAGGGTGTCGGCATGCTCGTGCTGGAACGCCTCTCCGACGCACGGCGGGGCGGACACCCCGTCCTCGCCGTCGTCCGGGGCAGCGCGGTCAACCAGGACGGCGCCAGCAACGGCCTGACCGCGCCCAGCGGACCTGCCCAGCAGCGCGTGATACGACAGGCGCTGGCCGACGCGGGACTGGAGCCGCACGAGGTGGACGCCGTGGAGGCGCACGGCACGGGCACCACGCTCGGCGACCCGATCGAGGCCCAGGCGCTGCTGGCGGCCTACGGCCGGGACCGGGCCGCCGGACACCCGCTGCTGCTGGGATCGTTCAAGTCCAACATCGGCCATGCCCAGGCCGCCGCCGGTGTCGGCGCCGTCATCAAGACGGTCCAGGCCATCCGGCACGCCGAACTGCCCAGGACCCTGCACGTGGACCGGCCGACGTCGGCCGTGGACTGGAGCGCCGGGTCCGTCCGTCTGCTGCCGGAGCGCATACCCTGGCCCAGCACCGGACGGCCGCGCCGGGCGGCCGTCTCCTCCTTCGGCGTCAGCGGCACCAACGCCCACCTCGTCCTTGAGGAACCGCCCTCTCCGGCGGCCGCCGAAGGTGCGGCACCCGACGGGCGGGCGGGCCCGGTACCGCTCGCCGACGCGCAGCCGGTCCTGCTCTCCGCCCGTACGGAAACGGCCCTGCGGTCCCAGGCCGCGCGGCTGCTGCGCCACCTCGAGGACGATCCGGACCTGGTGGCCGACGGGCTCCGGGGGCTCGCCGGTCTCGCGGTGGCGACGGCAACGGCGCGCACCGCCTTCGAGCACCGTGCGGTGGTCGTCGCGGGCGGCTGGCGGGAGTTCGCGGGCGGGCTGCGGGCCATGGCCGACGACGGGACCGGACCGGCCCGGCCCGGGTCGGTGGTCCGCGGGACCAGGGCCTGCGGCGGCGGCCGGCTGGCGCTGGCCTTCACCGGGCAGGGCAGCCAGTACCCGGGAATGGGCCGGGAACTGTACGGCGTCTTCCCCGCCTTCGCCGAGGCGCTCGACGGGGTGTGCGCCGAACTCGACCGGCACCTGGAGCAGCCGCTGCGCGAGGTCATGTGGGCGCCGGAGGGAACCGCCGAGGCAGCGCTGCTGGACCGGACGGACTTCACCCAGGCGGCGCTGTTCGCCCTGGAGACGGCGCTGTTCCGGCTCACCGAGTCCTGGCAGCTGCTCCCCGACGCCGTCATCGGGCACTCCGTCGGAGAGCTGGCCGCCGCGCACGCCGCCGGTCTGCTGTCGGCCGCCGACGCGGCCGCGCTGGTCGCCGCGCGAGGACGGCTGATGGCCGGGCTCCCGGCCGGCGGCGCCATGGCCGCGCTCGCGGCGCCGGAGGAGGAGGTGGAGTACGCGCTCGCCGAACACGCGACGGGGGGTGCCGCCGCGGGGCCGGTGGGTGTCGCCGCGGTCAACGGGCCGTGCTCCGTGGTGATTTCGGGGGCGGCGGCCGACGTGGACGCGGTGGCCGCCCTGCTGCGGGCACGGGGCCGGCAGGCGAAGCGGCTCAGGGTCGGCCACGCGTTCCACTCCCCCCTGATGGAACCGATGCTGGCCGCGTTCCGGGAGGTGGCGGCCGGGCTGTCGTTCCGGCCGCCCCGTCTCCCGGTGGTCTCCAACCTCACCGGGCGGCCCGCCGATCCGGCCCGGCTCTGTTCCCCCGACTACTGGGTGCGGCACATACGGGACACCGTCCGCTTCGCCGACGGGATACGCGGGCTGGTCGCCGAGGGCATCACCGACGTCCTCGAGCTGGGCCCCGGCGCGGTGCTGACCGTGCTGGGCCGGGAGTCCGTGCCCGAGACCGAGGCGACGTTCAGCGCGACGCTGCGCAGGGGCAGGCCCGAGGTACGGTCGCTGGTCACCGCCCTCGCGCGGGCACATGTGCGGGGTGTGGGGCCCGACTGGCGGGCGTTCTTCACCGGATACCCGGCCCGCCCGGTGGACCTGCCCACCTACCCCTTCGAGCACCGCCGGTACTGGCTCGGCTCGGCCCCGCCACCCTCCGGAACCGGCCCCGCGGCCGACGGCGCGGGCCCGGCGGCCCTCGAGGACGAACCAGTGGCCGAGCAGTTCCGTGCCGAGCTGTCCGGCCTGCCGGAGGACCAACGGGAAGCTGCCGCGACGGACGTCGTACGCGCCCAGATCGCCGCCCTGGCCGGGTTCGCCGGGCCGGAGGAGATCGACCCGCACCACAGCATGACGCGGCTCGGCCTCGACTCCGTCACCGCCGTGGAGCTGCGCGGCCGTCTCGGCGTCCGTACCGGTCTCACCCTGCCCGCGACCCTCGTGTTCGACCATCCGACGTCGACGGCGATGGGCCGTTACCTGCTGTCCCGACTGGAGTCCGGCGAAGCGCACGCCAACGGCCGGGCCGGAGGCGACGGCGCCGAGGCGGAGCTGCCGCCTCTTCGGGCACTGGCGCGGCTCGAGGCCGGCGTGGCGCGCGGCGCCCCCGACGACGGGGCGCGACGGCAGCTCGTCACGCGTCTTCGGGCGCTGGCGGCACGGCTCGAACCCGCCCCGGCCGGGCAAGCGGAGGATCCGGAGGGGGCGGGCCCCGACCACCTCGGATCGTCGACGGCCGAGGAGCTCTTCGCGTTCATCGACGGGTTCATCGACAACGAGTTGAGGGGGAACTGACGTGCGGGGCAGTACTGAGGAGAAGCTGCTCGACTACCTCCGGAAGGTCACCGCGGAGCTGCGCGAGGCGCGCCGCCGGCTGCGCCGTGCCGAGTCGGCCGGCGAGCCACTCGCGATCGTGGGGATGGCGTGCCGCTTCCCCGGCGGCGTCCGCTCCCCGGAAGACCTGTGGCAGCTGACCCTGGACGGCGGCGACGCCATCTCGGACTTCCCCGCCAACAGGGGCTGGGACCTCGACGGTATCTACCACCCCGACCCCGACGCGCCGGGTTCTACGTACGCGCGCAAGGGCGGATTCCTGTACGACGCGGCCGAGTTCGACGCCGAGTTCTTCGGGATCTCCCCGCGTGAGGCGCTGGTGACGGACCCGCAGCAGCGGCTGCTGCTGGAGTGCTCCTGGGAGGCCTTCGAACGGGCCGGGATCGACCCGTCGGGGCTGCGCGGCAGCCGTACGGGGGTGTTCACGGGCGTGGTGCACCACGACTACGCGGCCTCGCGCGTACCGGCGTCCGTGGAGCCCTATCTGGTGACCGGTCTGTCGGGCGGCGTGGCCTCCGGTCGCATCGCCTACACGCTCGGTCTCGAGGGCCCCGCGGTGACGGTGGACACCGCGTGCTCGTCGTCGCTCGTGGCGCTGCACCAGGCCGCGCACGCGCTGCGCTCGGACGAATGCGAACTGGCGCTCGCCGGCGGCGTGACCGTCATGGCGACCCCGCGTCCCTTCCTGTCGTTCAGCCGACAGCGCGGGCTGTCGCCCGACGGCCGCTGCCGCGCCTTCGGAGCCGGCGCGAACGGCACGGGCTGGGCCGAAGGCGTGGCGGTGCTGCTGGTCGAGCGGCTGTCGGACGCGCGCCGCGCGAGCCACCGCGTGCTCGCGCTCGTCCGCGGCTCGGCGGTGAATCAGGACGGGGCCTCCAACGGGCTGTCCGCGCCCAGCGGCCCCTCGCAGCAGCGGCTCATCCGGCAGGCCCTCGCCCACGCGGGCCTGTCCGCGTGCGACGTGGACGCGGTGGAGGGGCACGGCACGGGAACCGCTCTCGGCGACCCGATCGAGGCGCAGGCCCTGCTGGCGACGTACGGTCAGGACCGCCCCGCGGAGCGACCGCTGTACCTGGGGTCGATGAAGTCGAACATCGGCCATACCCAGGCGGCCGCCGGAGTCGGCGGTGTGATCAAGATGGTGCAGGCCATGCGGCACGGTGTGCTGCCGCGGACGCTGTACGCCGACGAGCCGTCACGGCACGTCGACTGGTCGGCCGGTGCCGTGGAACTGCTGACCCGGGAGCGCACGTGGCCGGAGACCGGCCGCCCGCGCCGCGCCGCCGTCTCCTCCTTCGGTATCAGCGGCACCAACGCCCATGTGATCGTGGAAGCCGTCGCGGACGCCGAGGAGAGCCGGGACGAGGCGGCCGGGGGCCCGGTTCCCTGGGTCGTCTCGGGGCGGACGGCCGGTGCCGTACGGGACCAGGTCGGGCGGCTGCGCAGCCAGCTGGCGCGCACACCGGCGCCGGACCCACTCGATGTGGGCTTCACCCTCGCCCGCCGGACGGTGTTCGACCACCGCGCCGTGCTGCTCGCGGGAACGGGGATCCCGGCGGGGACGGAGATCAGGGGGACCCCGACGCCGGGCGGCACGGCGGTGCTCTTCACCGGCCAGGGCAGCCAACGGCCCGGCATGGGAAGGGAGTTGTACGGCAGGTTCCCCGTATTCGCCGAGACCTTCGACGAGGTTGCCCGGCTGACCGGACTGCCGCTCAAGGACGTGGTGTTCGGCGAACCGGCGGACGAACGCCTCAACAGGACGGCCTTCGCCCAGGTCGCCCTGTTCGCGGTGGAGACCTCTCTGTACCGGCTGCTGAGGTGGCTCGGCCTCGGCGTCGACGCCGTGCTCGGCCACTCCATCGGCGAGATCGCGGCAGCCCACGCGGCGGACGTGCTGTCCCTCCAGGACGCGTGCACCCTCGTGGCAGCGCGCGGCAGGCTGATGCAGGCACTGCCCGCGGGCGGCGCAATGGTCGCGGTGGCAACCACCGAGGAAGAGGCCCTGGAGGCACTGGAGCCGGTGCGGGACCGCGTGGGGCTCGCCGCCGTCAACGGCCCTTCCTCCGTCGTGGTCTCCGGAGACGAGGCGACCGTGCTGGAGCTCGCGGCGACCTGGCGCGAACGGGGCGTGCGCGCCAAGCGGTTGAACGTGAGCCACGCCTTCCACTCGCCGTTGACGGAGCCGATGCTGGACGGCTTCCGTACGGTGGTGACCGGGCTGGAGCTGAGGGAACCCACGCTGCCCGGCGTCCCGGCCGAAGCCGCCGGCCACGAGTACTGGGTGCAGCAGGTGCGCCGGCCCGTACGCTTTGCGGCCGCCGTGGCGCGCGCACGCGAACTGGGGGTCACGCACTGGTGCGAGGCGGGGCCCGACGGCGTGCTCAGCGCGCTGGCCCAGCGCGCCCTGGACGCGGACGCCGAGACGCAGGTGTTCGCCGCCACGCTGCGCGCGGGCCGCCCCGAGAGCGAGACGTTCCTGACGGCCCTGGCCCGGCTGCACGTCCATGGAGCGACGGTGGACTGGCGTCGGCTGTTCGCCCTGTGGGGCGGGCGCCTCACCGACCTTCCCACCTACCCCTTCCAGCGCCGGCACTTCTGGCTGAAGGAGACGGCCGACGGCCTGACTCCGGCTCAGCTACCCCCGCCTCGGGTACCCCCGCAGAGCATCCGGCAGGAACCGTTCGCGGACGACGCCCCCGGCACCGGGGCCGGCCTCGCGCGACTGTCCGGCGCCGCGCGGGCCACCGCACTGCTGGAGCTGCTGCGCGGGCAGCTGGCGGAGGTGCTCGGCCACTCCTCCGCCGAGGCGATCGCCCCCGACAGCACCCTCGGTGAGCTCGGCTTCGACTCGCTGACGGCGATCGAACTGCGCGGCCGCCTCAACCGGACGCTCGGCCTGCGCCTGCCCGCGACGCTCGTCTTCGACCACCCCGACCTGGAGTCGCTGGCCTCGTATGTACACGCCCGGCTGGCCGAGGGCACCGCGCCGGCGGCACCCGGCGGCCTGATCACACAGCTGTTCAGGGACCGGGGCGCGCAGGGCCGGCTGCGCGACGCCGCGGGAATGCTCGACGCCGCCGCGCGGCTGCGGCCGACCTTCACCACGCCCTCGGAGCCCGCGCGCGGGCAACGGCCCGTATGGCTGCGCCCCCGGCACGACGGCCCGCTGGTGGCGTGCGTGCCGTCGATCGGCGCGCTCTCGGGCGTGCACGAGTACGCCCGGTTCGCGGCGGGCCTCGGCGCCGCATGGAACGTCGTGGCCCTCCCGAACCCCGGGTTCGCGCCGGGCGAGCCGTTGCCCGCGTCCGTCGAGGCCCTGGCCGCATGGCACGCGGAGACGCTGCTGAAGACGGTGGAAGGCGGGCCGGTGCTGCTCGTCGGACGCTCCGCGGGCGGCTGGGTGGCCCACGCCGTCGCCGGGGCCATGAGCCGACGAGGCGGGCCGCCGCTCGGGGTCGCCCTGCTGGACACCCCCCCGGAGCCCGACGCCGAGCGAGCCCACGCGCTGATGGAGAACGGCGCATTCGCACACGACGGCGACTTCGCCACCCTGGACGACCACCGCCTCACCGCCATGGCGGCCTATGCCCGCCTCTTCGCCGACTGGCGGCCCGAGCCGGTCGGCGTCCCCACGCTGCTCGTACGGGCGACGACCCCGACCGCGGCCGACGGCGAGGGCCTCGCCTCCTGGCCGCTTCCCCACACGAGCACGGACGTCACCGGCGACCACTTCACCATGCTGGAGGAACACGCGGCCACCACGGCGAAGGCCGTGGCACGGTGGGCGGCACAACTCCGCCCACCCACCGGCGAGAACGACCGAGCGTCCGCGACCGCATCCGCCCGATAGATCGCCCTGGGGCAGCTTCACGGACGCCTCTTCATCGTGCCGGATGGAATCTCACCGCCGTGCGTGGCGGATCTTCAACCGTCCGAACCCCATGGTCCCGGAGATCCGGATCGTCGGCCCCGGCCCGTCGGGTCGGGACCGCCGCCGGGTTCTGTAGCGCAGGTCCTTCCACTGGGTGTGCAGACCCTCGACATCGACAATCGCGTCGCGAGGCACCGTGATCACGGCCCTGCCGGTGCCGAGTTGCAACTCGATGTCGACTACCGGATGCTCGATGAGCGCCCGGGACAGATCCAGGCGCACCCTTCCGAATGCGGACTCGACCTTGAGGGTGCGAGGCACCCGCCATGCGCCGCGCCGCTTGATCCGTCCACTGGCAGCGGCAATCGTGGACGTGGCTCCCGCCTTCTCCGCCGGGAGCGAGGACAGCGCCGGCACAAGCTCGCCGTGCGTCTTGGCGGTGAGCACTTGATGGAGGCGTTCGTCCATCTCCTCGTGCGAGATGTGCCCTTCGGTGTACGCCTCCTGCAAGCGCTGCACGGCCATGTCACGGTCGGCTTCGCTGATCGCTGACAGCGGGTTCTCCGGCAGAGGGGGCACCGTCCCACTCTAAGGGGTGTCCGGCACCTGGTGACCACCGGACGGCGACTTGCCCGACAGCGGAATGCCCTGTCCCACGCCCTCGGCGGCCATGCCCAGAAGCACCAGGGAGTCGTGTTCTGCCGTGCCGGGCACGGCCTGGTAGACCAGCATGCGTTGGCCGCTGTCGGCGGTGCCGAGTACTTCGTTGGCGAGGGTGAGCGGACCGATCACCGGGTGCCGGAAAGCGGTTTCGCCACCACGCTTGGCCCTTACCTCGTGCCGACGCCACAGTGCCGAGAACTCGTCGCTCGCCTCGGACAGTTCGGCGACCAGCGCGGCAGTCCGCTCCGAGGCGGTCAGCTCGGCCGTGTGCAGGTGGGCGACGCAGTTGCCGGTCACCCGGTCCCAGTCGGCGAAGAGCGCCCGGGCGGCCGGGTGCAGGAAGGTGTACCGGATCGTGTTGCGCTGTCCGGGCGGCCAGTCGCCGAGCCCGGGCATCAGTGCCAGGCCCTCCGGGTTGGCGGCCAGCACGTCGTTGACCTCGTTGAGCACATACGCCGGGCTGGGCCTGACCGACTCCAGCAGCAACTGCAGCCCGGGCCGGGCCGATTGCGCGTTGGTGGGCCTGCGGCGCGGTGTCCGGCCGGCTGCCCGGTCGGCGAGGGCGAGCAGGTGGGCGTGCTCGTCGTCGGTGAGCCGCAGGGCCCGGGCCAGCGCGGCCAGCACCGCATCACTGGGCGCGGTCTCCCGGCCCTGCTCGATCCGGATGTAGTAGTCCACGCTCACCCCGGCCAGCTCCTCGCGGCGCAGTCCGGGGGTACGCCTGATGCCCGGGCCGACGGGCAGGCCGACATCGGCCGGACCGATCCGCCCGCGCCGGATCCGGAGGAACTCCGCCATCGCGTTCATGCCACCGAGTGTGCCACCTGATGATCCATCCTCGGGTGGCCGTATCACCACCAGGAACGGCGCGGCCTTCCCGGCCCTCCGGGGCTCGGCGGAACCTCGGACCATGACCAACACAATGATCATTGGCGGCAGTTCCGGGATGGGCCTGGCCCTGGCACGGACGCTGCTCGCCGACGGTACGGATGTGACGATCGTCGGCCGGTCCGCGGACCGGCTCACCGCAGCCCGGGCGGAGCTGCACGGGCGGGTCCGTACCGTGCGTGCGGACATCGCCCGGGAACAGGACGTGGCCGAACTGTTCGCCCGGGCAGGACAAGTGGAGCACGTGGCGGTCACCGCCGCGGACGCGACCGGGGTGTACGGCCATACCGCCGACGTCGCCACCGCAACCGCCCGGGCCCTCGTGGACACCAAGCTGCTCGGCGCCTGGCTGGTCGGCAAGTACGCGTCCGGGCATGTGACCGGATCCGTCACCTACACCTCGGGCATCAACGCCTACCGGCCGAACGGATCCAACACCATCGTGGCCGCGGCCAACGGCGCGCTCGCATCACTGGCGTACGGGCTGGCGGTCGAACTGGCGCCGGTGCGCGTGAACGTGATCTCGCCCGGCTGGGTGGACACCCCCATCTGGGACCAGCTCGGCATGGACAAACAGACAGCCTTCGCCGAGCTGGCCGAGCGACTCCCGGCCCGGCGCATCGGCACTCCCGACGACATCGCCCAGGCGTTTGTGTCGGTGATGCGGAACGCATTCATCACCGGAACAGTGCTGCACGTCGACGGTGGCCACCGCCTCACCTGAGTGTCCGGTCCGCGGTGATCATCCCTTGCGAGTTCGGCGGCTCGCACAGTGTGCCGAGCCCGGGGACATGCGGATCACCGTCAGCGGTGGCCGATCCCCTGGCCCCGAAGGCTCGCGCCATGAAGGAACCGCACCGGCTTCACCACAAAGCACCGGCCGTTGTCAGTGCGCATGCGTAGCCTCGTGCTCATGGAGGAATCGTCGCAAGAGCCGTCCTCAGGAGCCGAGCACGACGGAGCCTGGCAGCGGCTGACCGCTTACGCGTATCTCAGCGCGCCTGAGCGGCTGGAACACGTCGCGATCATGCGAGTGTTCTGCGGGACGCTCCTGGCCGACATGGCGGTGCCCGATGTGTCGGCACGGCTCGCCGACTCGGGCGGACCGGCCGCGGGACTCGATGCCGAGACGCTTACCGTCCGGCTGGAACAGCTGGTGCGTTGGGGCAACCTGCTTCGCAGCAGCCACGCCGTGAAGGCATCGAGCATCACCGAGTACCAGCGGTCCCGGTCTCGCTACCAGCTGACCAAGCTGGGCGAGCGGATCCAGCGGGATACGGACGCAGTCCTGGCGGGAGCGGACGCTGCCCGCGAGGTGAGCAGCGAGTTGCTGGCACTCGTCGAGCGTGGGCTTCGCGAGCTGTCCGAGCTCGTCCAGAGGCCTGGCGGAGTGGAGCCGCAGGACGCGCTCGAGCGGGTCAGCACGGTCTTTGTGCAGTTCACCGAGTTCGCGGACTCGGTCAGGGACTTCTACGCCTACCTGGGCCAAGTGCTGGCGCGGTATGACCTGGACGGCGCGGAGTACCAGGGCTTCAAGGAGTTGCTGCTGGATTACGTCGAGGCCATCACGGAGGATGTGGCTTTCCGTGCGCCCCGGATCGCCGCGGTTCTCAACGGCCTGTGGCCACGGCTTCCCGGCCTCTTGAATCGTCTCGATGCTCATGCCCGGGGCCTCACGGTGCCATCGCCCGGTCCGGAAGGGCAGCCGGATATCCGAGTGCAACGCAGCCGGGGCCGCGAGATGGCGGACTGGGAGGGGCTGCTCGGCTGGTTCACCGATGTCGAAGGACAGGGGAGCCAGGTCGATCAGCTGCGCGATGCCACCTTGCGCGCCCTCCAGTCGCTGCTCGCGAACGCCAAGCGAATGTTGCGCTCGGCTTCGGGTGAGATGTCACGGCGCAAGGATCTGCTACGCCTCGCCCGGTGGTTCGACGAGGCGGCCCCGGACGACGCACATGACATCGCGGTGGCAGCTTTCGGCCTGTACAGCGCTCGGCATCTGAGCTTCCCGCCGGCCCCGGACGAGGTGGTGCCCGCATACACGAGCTGGTGGACCGGCCCAGTCGTCGAAGTCCCGGTAGCGCTCCGCGAGCGGGGCAGCCGCGCCCAGCGTGGCCGGGCATCGGCCGTTGAGGACCATTCCCGGCAGAAGCGACGGCTCCAGCAGGCCGCACGCGACCGGGCGGCTGCCAGACGGGCAGCCGCAGCTGAACTGCGCAGCGCTTCCGGGCGCTTCGCGCAGGTCCGGCTCACCGCCGCCGCCCTCACGTTGTTGCTGGAACTGCTGGCAACGGCGTTGGGCAACGCTCAGCTCCGGCGGGCCGAAGGCTCGGGCACGGGGCAGACCCACGGCTTCGCCTTGGATGCTGCGCACAGCGAGGACGCGGAGCTTGGCATACGTCTCACGGTTCGGCGCATACCCGGTGCGCAGACCGTGCTGGACTCCGTTGACGGGGAGTTGCTCCTGGACGAGCTGGAGCTCACCGTCGAAGGTGCCGCTGCCTCGGAAGGATCGGAGAGAAGGGAGACGGGGGTGAGCGCATCGTGACACTCCCTTCGACGCACGATGTCGCCCTCGCGGCAGAACGCCGCAGTGCCGGCCGCCTGTTGCTCGCGCACCCACTGGTGACGGCGAACGGCCCGCACGCCGATCTGTTTCCGCTGATCCGCAGACACGCCGAATGGCTTGGGAAGCGCTTCCAGCAGGTCCTCGGCTACCGACTCCTCGTCGACACCTCCTACGCCCGGTTGTTCAAGGCCGGGCTGGGCACCGGCACCGGGCATCGGCTGGAGCGTTCCACGGGCACGCCCTTCACTCCACGCACCTACGCCTGCCTCGCCCTGGCGCTCTCCGTATTGGTGACGGCCCCCGAGCAGCTACTGCTCTCACGGCTGGTCGCCGACATCAAGGCCGCCGCAGCCGACGCAGGCATTGAGCTGGAGGGCACCGGCAGGGCAGCGGAGAAGCGGACCCTGGCGGCGGCGTTGCGCCGGCTGGTCGACTGGGGGGTGCTCACGGAGACCGAAGGCAGCGTGGGCGCGGTCACGCAGGAGGACGGCGGCGAAGCGCTGATCACGGTGGACCGGGAGATCGCCCGTGCTGTCGTCGCCGGTCCGCTCGCGCAGAGCCGGGACGGTGCCGACCTGGTACGCCGGGCCGCGGACCCCGGTTTCGGCGGTCCCCGTACGTACGTGCGCCGGATGCTGGTGGAGACACCGGCTGTCTACCTCGACGAGCTGACCGACGCCGAGCGTGACTGGCTGCGGACCCGGCAGCGCCGTGAAGCCCAGGCGTTTTTCGAGCTGCTCGGTCTGGAGACCGAGATCCGGGCCGAAGGCGTGGTGCTGGTGGACCCGGAGGAGGAGGTGACCGATCTGCACCTTCCTGGTACGGGAACCGTCGCCCAGGCCGGGCTCCTCCTGTTGGAGCAGCTGGTGGAACGGCTGCGGCCCGAGGAACCAGGACACCCGGCGACCGGTGGCCGACTGGTGATCGGGGTGGCCGTTCCGGACGGTCTGGTGAAAGAACTCCTGGCCGGGCTGGTCACGGAGTACGGGCAGCGCAGCAACTGGCAGCGTGGATATGTGGAGGACCAGGACGCCCTGCGGGAGGCTGTGCTGGACCTGCTCGTCCGCATGCGGCTCGTGGCCCGCGCCGGCCCGCTCCGCTCCGCTGGGGAGGGCCTGCCCGAAGGATATGACGGGGCGGCCCCGGAGGGCCGTCCCATCACCGAAGTCACCGGGGCGCGCGCCCAGGAGAGCGGCCTGGTCCTTCTCGCCGCTGCTGCCCGCTACGCCACTCGCATCACCGTCCACCAGGCTGTCGGGGGGCCACCCGATGCCGACGTACAGCAGGAGCTGCCGCTATGAGCCCGGGTTCGAGTGCCGCCATTCCCTTGCAGCGTTCCGCCGCACCTTCCGCTCACCGATTCCGGCTGCACCGCGCGGGCATTCGCAATGTCTGGCAGTACGACGAGCAGGAGTTCTCGTTCGGCGACGGACGGCTGCTGCTGCGCGGGAAGAACGGCGCGGGCAAGTCCAAGGCGCTGGAGATGCTGCTGCCTTATCTGCTGGACGGCGATGCCCGGGCCCTGGACGCGACGGGCACCGGCCGGACCACTCTCGCCTGGCTGATGCTGGACGGCTTTGAACAGACGAACCGCCTGGGGTATCTGTGGGTCGAATTCCATATGACGGCAGCTGACGGAGACGACCGTTACCTCACCCTCGGTGCCGCGATCCGGGCATCAAAGTCGGCCAAGAAGGCCGTCCCGGCCTTCTTCATCACCCCGCTCCGGGTCGGCGAGGACCTTTGCCTGGTGGAGGGAGGCAAGCCGCTGTCGGTCGACAGGCTCAAGGAAAGAATCGGCGCGGCCAATGTGACGGAGCGAGCCGTTCAGCATCGGTCCCGTGTCGCCCGCGAGCTTTTCGGCATCACTGACACGACCCGTTATCGCAACCTCACCCAGCTTCTGCACCGGCTGCGACGCCCCACCATCGGTGATCGCATCGAATCCGGCGGGCTCGTCTCCGTGCTGAGCGAGACACTGCCGGGGCTGGACGAAGAAATCGTGGAGAAAGTGGCACGCAACCTCCATGACCTGGACGCCGTACGGGATGAACTCGGCCGGCTGGAACGGACCGATGCGGCGCTTCGCGCCTTCCTCACCAACTATCGCGGCTACCTGGTCGGTGTTCTGCGCAGAGCCTCCGACGGCGTGATTCGCGAACTCGACACCCTCGCACAGCGGCGCAGGGAAGCCGGAGATGCCGCCAAGCGAACGAACGGTCTGCGCATCGAGGAGCAGAAGGCCGACGAACGTCTCCGTACCTTGCGGGAGAACCACCAGGCTGCGCAGTCCGAGCTCGACGCCCTTCACGCGAGTGAGGGATACCGCAGCCTGTCCGAGCTGTCCGAGCGCCGCAACACGGTGACCGCGTTGCACACCGCGGCCGACACGGCATTCTCCTCCCTGCTGAGCGCACATCGCGCCGAGGGGAGTGCGGCGGACCAACTGGCCGAAGGTACCCGGCGCTTGGGAAAGCGAATCGGTGAACTCGCCACGGAACACCGGGAACTCCTTTCCGAGGCCGAAAAGGCAGGTCTGCCGACAGGCCATCTCGGAGACGCGGTCACACTCCGGCACAACGACCTCGGCGGGGCAGCAGAGCTGGAACTCTCCGGTCCTGCTGATGAGACCCGGACCGTGCGTCACCGACGGGTGATCGTGCCGGACACGGCGGCCACCGAAGCGGCCTTGGAGGCATGGCACGGGCAACTGGAGAATTCCCAGCCGGTGGTGAGGCACCGCCTGAGGATGGTGCAGGAAGTGGACGGCCTCGCCGCCAAGGCCCGCAAGGCCCTGACCGACGCCTCCCTGGCGGATGCCGAACGGGAGCGTCTGGAGGGTGAAGTCGAGCAGGCGGCCGACCGTCTCGAAGAGAGCCGTACCCGAGCTGCTGGAGAGAGCGACGCATACGCCCATGAGGTGGGCGAGTGGGCGGAGCGTACATCCGCCGCGATCGGACCGGACCGTCCTTCGCTGCACACTGTCCAGGCAGCGGTCCGCTGTGAGACCTCAGCCTGTGCGTCGTTCGCGGAACGAGTTCTGCCCGCGGGAATCGATGGGGAAGCTCAGCAGGTCGCTCACGCCGTGCTGGACCCGTACGGCGAGGATCTCACCCACCGGCGGGACGACCTTGCCCTGAGCGTGAGCAAGCTTGCCGAGGAGCGCGATCGGCTCCTTGAGCAGCAGAGGGAATGGGAGCAGCGCACCGACCCGGAGCCACCTGTTCCGTACCACCGCGTCGCGAAGCGGGCGCCCGGCACAGGGGCACCTTTCTTCCGGCTGGTGGATTTCACCGAAGGTCTCTCCCCGGCCGAACAGGCAGGCTTGGAAGCGGCCTTGGAAGCGAGCGGCATCCTGGACGCGTGGGTCACCACAGGCGGGACCGTTCTCGATCCGCTCACACACGACATTCTGTTCGTCCCGGCGACAGTGGCACCGGACGGGCCGACGCTGGCCGATGCGCTGCGGCCCGTCGCGCATCCCGAGAGCGGCATCACCGCCGAACAGGTCGAGTCCGTTCTGCGCTCCGTCGCGCTCTCGTCGGCCGGGAAGACCACAGCGGCCGGCGCGGTGCACTACGACGGCAGTTGGCGTCTTGGTGTCGTCCGCGGCCGGCATCTCAAGGACGGCGTCGAGTACGTGGGTGCTGCCGTACGTGCCGAGACCCGCCGCCGGAAGCTGGCCGAGCTGAAGCAGGAGCTGGCCGACGCGGAGCAACAACTCACCGTCGATCGTGGCCGGCTGAGCGAGATCGAGTCATGGCGTCGGGCCTTTGCCCTCGGTTTGCGGAAGTTCCCGCAAGCACGGCGCCTGGCTCGTGCCTGGTCCCAGGTCGAGGACGCGGAGTCCGCCGTGCGGACCCTGAGTGGCAAGGCGGCCCACGCCACACGCGCGGCCGAGGAGGCCCGCACTCGTGCCGTTGCCGCTCGCGGCAAAGCAGAGGCGACCGCGACCGCCCACGATCTCCCGGCCGATCCCGACGCCCTGTCGCGGGTACGGACGGCGCTGACAACCCTGCAAGGTGGCATCGGGCACCTGAGCCGGGCCATCCGCAGCACGACTGCAGACCTCGGCAGTAGCCGAGCCGAACTCACAGCGTACGAGCGCACTCACGCTGACCGCCTGGGGGCGGCGCGCGACTATCAGCTCCGCCTCGATGAACTGCGCCCGGCACGTCGGGCCCTCCATACGCTGGAAGAGACCATCGGATCCACCGAAGACGAGATCCTGGCGCGCGAGGAGCAGACCAGGCAACGCATCACAGCTGCCGCTCGTGCCATGCCGGAAGCCCAGCGCGCCCTGGGCGAGCTCCACGACCAGAGAGTTCGTGCCGAGGAGAAGGAAGGAAGTCACCGCGAGCAGTTGGTGACACAGGAAGCCGCGGTCATCGAGACCGGGAGCACGCTGCGTCGTGCGCTCGCCAGGCCGGAGGTGCTGCGCGGCGCGGGGGTGGAGCGATCGGCCTTGCCCGAGCCCCCCGAGGGCGAACCCATGGCAGATGCCCGGATCCGGATACGAGCGCTGCGCGAGCTCGCCGACGCCGTGAAGGGCCGTCTCGACCAGCCGAAGAGCGACGTGTCGGACAGCATATTGCTCAACCGGCACACCGAGCTTCGTGACCAACTCGCCGGTGGGTACGACGCGCAGCTCGAAGAGCTGGATGGGATCAAAGTCTGCCGACTGCTCGACGACCACGGCTCCCACGATGTCGCGCTCGTCGGCGAACGGATAGCCGACCAGGCAGCGGTGGCCCGCGGTCGGCTCACCGAGCGGGAACGTGAAGTCTTCCAGCGCTTCCTCGCGGGCGAACTCGGCGACCACTTGTCGGCGCAGGTCATCGCCGCCGCGAATCTGGTCGCCGCCCTCAACGGCACGCTGAAGACCGTGCGCACGTCACACGGTCTCGGTGTGGAGCTGCAATGGAAGCTCGACGACGATGCCGATGCCGATGTGCAAGCAGCCGTCGAGCTACTGCGCAGCCCCTCGGGGCTTCGGACCCGCGAGCAGACCGAGCGGCTTCTCGAGGTGCTTCAGCGGCGGGTCGAGGATGCCCGCAGAGCCGATCCGTCCGCCGGCTATGCCGCACATCTGCGCACTGCCCTGGAATACCGTGGTTGGTTCCGCTTCCACATCTTCGTGGTCGAGGATGCAACCCCGGGCCGCAAACGCAGACTCACCGGCCGCACCGGGCTCAGCCAGGGCGAGCAGCGCGTGCTCTCCTACCTTGTGCTCTTCGCCGCGGCCGCCGCCCACTTCACGACTCTCGGCGAAGCCACACCGCACGCGCCACGGCTGATCCTCCTCGACGACGCCTTCGCCAAGGTCGACGAGCCCACCCATGGGCGACTGGGCCGGATCCTCGTCGATCTCGATCTGGACTTCGTCCTCACCAGCGAACGGCTCATGGGCAACTGGCCCGAGGTGCCTTCCCTGGACATCTACGAGTGCCTTCGTGATCCCCACGTACGCGGTGTGGCCACCCTGCACTACGCATGGAACGGCCGCCAACGGCGCCTGGTGTCGGTATGAGCGCGCTCCCGGCCGGGACACGTGACTGGCTGACCGGGCCGGGCCTCGACCGCCTGTGGAACGCGGCCCGCAAGCGCCTGGAGGGCAACGGCCTGCAGGCCACCGGCGCACTGCGCATGACCGGGCTCCAGGCTCAGGAAAGGACCGCCCTGTCCCAGCTGTTGGGCAGGACGCTGACCAGTGGCACGGTGACCGTACGACTCGACGCACTGGATACGCGGCTCCGTGACTCGGCCGTCGGCCTCGGGCTGGTCGAGACCCTTTGTGCCCTCGGGCCACCGCTGACCGATCGTCGCGCGGTCCGGGCAGGTGCCGAAGCCCGGCGCGAGCAGGTGTGGTCATCGGTCGCGGCATGCCTGAATGCCTCGCCCTTACGCGCGGAGGCCTGGGCCCGTCAGTGGTACGACGAGCTCCGACGCGTGGGTGTGCCCCGAGGGGTCACCCCGGAGACCGCGGTCCGGACTCTCCGGCAAGCCGTGCACGTGCTCACCGTGCTTCTCGGACAAGAACGGTCAGGTGCACGCGGTCGTGGAGAACTGGCCGCAGAAGCGACCGGATCCGCGCACGGTCTGGACGACGGGACGTGGCTCGCCCGACTCGTCCAACGAGGCATCGCTCTCGCCCATGGCGCCGAGCTCCCCGACAACGCCGCCGGGCGGCGCGCCCTGTGGCGCCTGGCAGCCGTTACTCCGGACGAGGTCTCCAGCACCGTGCTCACCTACGGACTACGGCCGGAAGGGGATGGCTGGCGCGAACGCGCCCTGCAAGAAAGGGCGTTGCACCACTCGGAAACCCACCTCACCCTGCGCGACCTGCGCGACCTGCAGCTGGCATTGCCGCCCGGCACCCTGATCCGTATCTGTGAGAACCCCCGCGTAGTGGAAGCCGCCGCTGACGCTGCCTGCTCTCAGCCACTCGTCTGCACGTCCGGGAGCTCCGCCACGGTGGTACTCAGCCTCCTCGACACCCTCGCTGCCGCTGACTGCCGCTTCGCCTATCACGGCGACTTCGACTGGCCCGGCGTCGCATTGGCCAACCGGATCATCCACCGCTACAGCGCCCGTCCCTGGCGGCTGACCGCCGAGGACTACGAACAACTTGCCGCCCACAGCCAGTCCCAGAGCGTTCCCCGGCTCCCACTCGTCGGCCAGCCCGTAGCAGCGGACTGGGATCCGGGCCTGGCTCCTGCGATGAGCGCCCTGGGCATCGCCCTCCATGAGGAAGCCACTCTCGACCTCCTTCTGGAAGATCTCGGCAAGGCCTGAGACCCATGGCAATCCGCAATCAACTCCGCATCGACGGCAGCAGCACCAGGGCGTCGTATTCGCGACGCCTGAAGGAGGCTGGTTCTCCAGCCGCCAACCGCCTCTCCGGGAAACCTGCAGGTCAGGCGTCCTTCGCCAGCGGCTTCAAAATCGCGACGCACTCCACATGATGCGTCATCGGAAACAGATCGAACGCCCGCAGCGTCACCGGCTTGTACCCCGCCTCCGCGAAGTACGCCAAGTCCCGCGCCAGGGCCGCCGGGTCACACGCCACGTACGCGATGCGGCGCGGGCCCAGGCCGGCCAGCCGGCGAACCGTCTGCTTGCCCGCACCCGCGCGTGGGGGGTCGAGGACGATGAGGTCGGCGGAGTCGATGCCGGTGCGCGGCAGGACCTGCTCGACCTTGCCGTGCTCGATGCGGACGCGGTCGAGGTCCTGGAGGTTGTGGCGGGCGTCCTCCGCGGCGCGCTTGCCGGACTCGATGCCGAGCACGGCGCCCTTGTCGCCCACTCGTTCGCCGAGTGCGCCCGCGAAGAGGCCGACGCCGCAGTAGAGGTCGAGGGCCATGTCGCCCTTGCGGGGCATCAGGCCCTGCATCACGGCCTCGACCAGCATGTCGGCGGCCTTGGGGTGGACCTGCCAGAAGCCGCCCTCGGCCACCCGCCAGGTGCGGCCGATGGCGCGCTCGCGGACGAAGGGGCGGCCGTGGACGCGGTGGATGCGCTGGGCGCCTTCCCGTCCGTGGGACTCCCCGACGCGCAGGACGGAGACGGGCTTGTCGAGTTCGACGATGGGGAGGCGGCCGCCCGGCTCGGGAGTGAGGATCACCTGCCGGTCGCCGGAGCCGGAGGCGGCGATCGCCTCGACCGAGGCGAGTTGCGGCCAGTCGCGCCGCTCGATGCCCAGTTCAGTGACGCCGGGGGCGGCGATCAGGCAGCGGTCGATGACCTGGACCTCGTGGGAGCGGTGCTTGCGCAGGCCCGCATGGCCCTCGGCGTCGATCGCGTACTGGACGCGGGTGCGCCAGGCGGGGACCTGGCCCGCGGGGAGCTTGTCGCCCTCGGCCGGCACGACCGTGCCGTCCCAGCCCGCCTCCTCGGGGGTCAGGCCCGCGAGGCGCTTGAGCTGCTCGGCGATGACCTCGCCCTTGAGCCGGCGCTGGGCACCCGGCTTGGCGTGCTGCCAGTCGCAGCCGCCGCACTTGCCGGGGCCGGAGAAGGGACAGGGGGCCTCGACGCGGTCCTTGGCCGGGTCGAGGACTTCGACCGCGTCGGCGCGCAGGTAGCGGGAGGTCTCCTCGCCCTCGGTGACCCGGGCGACGACGCGCTCACCGGGGAGGGCGTGCCGTACGAACAGCACCCGTCCCGACTCGGTGCGGGCCACGCAGTGGCCGCCGTGGGCGACCGGGCCGACCACTACCTCGTACTCCTGGCCGACCAGCGACTTCGTCGGTTCCGTCTGCATGGTGGAAGAGCTCCTGAGGTGGGTGGGGCGGCTGGACAACAGCCGCTCAGTCTACGTCCAGCCCGCCCGTCACTCCGACCGATGAGCCACCGACCGATGAGCCACCGGCCGATGAGCCACCGGCCGGTGCGCTACTTCCTGGTGGTGGTCTTCTCCTTCCTCGGCGGCCCGACCGGGCCGCGGCGCACCGAGCCGGGGGCGTTCCACTCGGCGCGCTTGCGGGCGCGGCGGCGGGCCGCCTCGGAGGAGTCGAGCTGCCAGGGCACGGAGGTGACCATCACGCCCGGGGTGAAGAGCAGCCGGCCCTTCAGCCGCAGTGCGCTCTGGTTGTGCAGCAGGTGCTCGTACCAGTGGCCGACCACATACTCCGGGATATAGACGCTGACCGCGTCGCGCGGGCTCTCCTTGCGCAGGCTCTTGACGTAATCGATGATCGGCCGGGTGATCTCGCGGTAGGGCGAGTCGAGGATCTTCAGCGGTACGTCGATGCCATGGCGCTCCCACTCGGCCTGGAGCGCCTTGGTCTCGGCGGTGTCGACATTGACGCTCAGCGCCTCCAGGGGACCGGACGAGCGCATCAGCTTGGCGTAGGAGAGGGCGCGCAGCGTGGGCTTGTGGATCTTCGAGACCAGGACGATGGAGTGCACCCGGGAGGGGCGCACCACATCGTCACCGGCGCCCTCCTCGGCGGCGATCTCCTCGGCGACCCGGTCGTAGTGGCGGCGGATGGCGGTCATCACCGCGTACCAGCCGACCATGCCGAGGACGGCGACATAC
This sequence comes from Streptomyces xingningensis, assembly GCF_054957865.1. Taxonomy (NCBI): domain Bacteria; kingdom Bacillati; phylum Actinomycetota; class Actinomycetes; order Kitasatosporales; family Streptomycetaceae; genus Streptomyces; species Streptomyces xingningensis. The sequence continues at coordinate 24,267 of NZ_JBDJPF010000015.1, read as the reverse complement.
GCGCCGTGCGTGAACTTGGTCAGCAGGACGATGACCAGGACCAGGGCCGAGAAGACCATGCCGAAGGCGTTGATGGCGCGCGCCCGGTGCATGCGGCGGCGGGCGGCCCGGTCGGTCTCCGCGGCCAGGTGGCGGTTCCAGTGCTTGACCATGCCGCCCTGGCTGAAGGTGAACGAGACGAAGACGCCCACGATGTACAGCTGGATCAGCTTGGTCGAGTCCGCGCCGAAGGCATAGATCAGGGCGCCCGCCAGCAGGGCGAGGAGCACGATGCCGTTGGAGAAGGTGAGCCGGTCGCCGCGGGTGTGGAGCTGGCGCGGGAGGAAACGGTCCTGCGCGAGGATCGAGCCAAGCACCGGGAAGCCGTTGTAGGCGGTGTTGGCGGCCAGGAAGAGGACCAGGGCGGTGGCGGCTGCGAGGAAGACGAACGCGACCGAACCGCTGCCGAAGACGGCCTCGGCGACCTGGGCGATGACCGGGTTCTGGGTGTAGTCGGCGCCCGCCGGCTTGCCGTTGACCAGCAGGTCGGTCGCCGGGTTCTCGGCCATCTTGACCTTGGTGGTCATGGCCAGCGCCATGATGCCCACGAACATCACGATCGCCAGCAGGCCCATCAGGGACAGGGTCGCGGCGGCGTTCTTGCTCTTGGGCTTGCGGAAGGCGGGGACGCCGTTGCTGATCGCCTCGACACCGGTGAGCGCGGCACAGCCGGAGGAGAAGGCACGCAGCAGCAGGAACACCAGCGCGAGTCCGGCCAGTCCGGCGTGCTCCGGGTGGATCTGGTAGCCGGCGGTGGGGGCGCGCATGGAGTCGCCCAGGACCAGGCCGCGGAAGCCGCCCCAGAAGACCATGAGGATCACTCCGCCCACGAACGCGTAGGTGGGGATCGCGAAGAGGGTGCCGGATTCCCGGACGCCGCGCAGGTTCATCACCATCAGCAGGGCGATGATGACCAGTGCCACGAGCACCTTGTGCTGGACGGCGAAGGGCCAGGCCGAGCCGAGGTTCTCCACGCCGGAGGCGACCGACACCGCGACGGTGAGGACGTAGTCGACCAGCAGTGCGCTGGCGACGGAGAGCCCGGCCCTGCGGCCGAGGTTGGTCGTGGCGACCTCGTAGGCACCGCCGCCGCTGGGGTAGGCGTGCACGGTCTGCCGGTACGAGGCGACGACCGTGACCATCAGGGCGACGATGGCGAGGGTGATCCACAGGCTGTAGTGGTAGGCCGACACTCCCGCCACGGACAGGACGAGCAGTACTTCACCCGGCGCGTACGCCACGGAGGAGAGGGGGTCGGATGCGAAGACGGGGAGTGCGATGCGCTTGGGGAGAAGGGTCTCTCCCAGCCTGTCGCTGCGCAGCGCCCGCCCGATGAGGATCCGTTTCGGGAGGTCGGTCAGTTTGGACACAACAGAGGATCGTAAGGGTTCCGTATTGACTGCGCCCCACCGCCACCCGATCCCGCGGAATCCGGTAGGGGCGCGGCCTCCGGTCAGCCGTGCAGCCGGGCGGGCAGGGACCGGTGGCCGTTGGAGATGAAGGAGTCCACGTGCTCCAGCTCCTCGGGGGCGACGGCGAGGGTGAGGTGGGGGAAGCGGCCGAAGAGGGCGGGCAGGGCGATGGCCGCCTCGAGCCGGGCGAGGGGCGCGCCGAGGCAGTAGTGCACGCCGTGGCCGAAGGCGAGGTGGTCCTTGGTGGCGCGGGTCACCTCGAATCGGCCGGCGTCGGTGCCGTGCAGTTGGGGGTCCCGGCCGGCGGCGGCGTAGGCGGCGACGATGGCGTCGCCCTTGCGCAGGATGGTGCCGCCGTCGAGTTCGATGTCCGCCACGGCATAGCGCAGGGGCAGGCTGGCGACGGGGGCCTCGACGCGGAGCGCCTCCTCGATCACGTCGTCCCAGCCGGCCTTGCCGTCGCGGACCAGGGCGAGCTGGCCGGGGTGGGTGAGCAGGGCGTGAATGGCGTTGTCGAGGAGGTTGACGGTGGTCTCGTGCCCGGCGCTGATCACCAGCAGCAGGGTGTCCACGAGTTCCTGCTCGGTCAGGCGGGCGTCGCCCTCCTCCTCGCGGGCGGAGATCAGAGCGCTGGTCATGTCGTCGCCGGGGGTGGCGCGTTTGCCGGCGACCAGGTCGCCGAGGAGTTGATGGAGCTCGGCGTAGGTGGCGGTGACCTCGTCGGGGTCGGCCGAGGTGTGGAAGACGGAGTCGACGCAGCGGCGCAGCCCCTCGCGCATGGCCTCGTCCGCGACGCCGAAGAGCTCGCAGATGACCTGGATGGGGATGGGATAGGCGTAGCGCTCGCGCAGGTCCACGGTGGCGCCGGGTTCGGTGGCGGCGAGGTTGTCGAGGAGGCCGGCGGCCAGCCGCTCGATGCGCGGGCGCAGGGCGGCGGTGCGGCGGGCGGTGAACGCCTTGGCGACGAGGGAGCGCAGCCGCCGGTGGTCGTCGCCATAGGCGGTGAACATGTTCTGCACCGCGACCCAGGTGAAGAGCGGCCACTCCGGGGAGATCTCACCGTTGATCCACTTGGGCCAGTGGCGGCGGGGGTCCTTGGAGACCCGTGGGTCGGTGAGCAGCTGCTTGAGCAGGGGCTGGGTGCTTATTGCCCACGCCACCACGCCGCCAGGGAGCTCCACGGGGGTCGCCGGGCCGTGGGCGCGGATGCGGGCGGCCTCGGCGTGGATGTCCCGGCCGGAGGGGTCGATCGAGACGGGGCGGGGCCGGCGTTCCATCGGCTGTCTCCTGGGGGCTCGGCTGGCTGGTACGGGGACGGATGGTGCGGGTGGACGGGCACGGGTACCGGCGGGAAGCGCACCGGCAGGGCGGCCAGGGCGCGGTGGAAGGGGCCGGGCCGCCAGGCCAGCCGACGGGCCGGTATGGCGAGTTCCAGGTCGGGGAGCCGGTCCAGGAGCCGCTCGACGGCCGCGGCGGCGATCAGCCGGGCGGGGTCCTTGGCGGGGCAGTGGTGCGGTCCGGCGCTCCAGGCGAGGTGGGCGCGGTTGCCGGTGCGCTGGTCGGAGTGGAGGGCGGGGTCGGTGTTGGCGGCGGCGAAGCTGACCACGACCGGCTCCCCCGCGCGCAGCCGGGTGCCCGCGAAGTCCAGGTCCTCGACGGGATAGTGGACACCGTAGTTGGCCATCGGCGGGTCGAGCCAGAGGACTTCGTCGAGCGCGTCCTCGACCGGGGTGCTGCCGCCGGCCAGGTCGCCGGCGAAACGGTCGTCGGAGAGCAGCAGCCGCAGGGCGTTGGCGATGAGGTTCTGCTGGGGCTCGGTGCCCGCGCCGATGAGGACGACCAGCTGGTGGAGCATCTCCTCGTCGGTGAGCTGGGCGGGGTGGGCCATCAGCCAGGACGTCATGTCCGCGCCGGGCGTCCGGCGCTTGAGGGCGATGAGTTCGACGAGGCTGCCGGTGATGAGCTCATTGGCGCGCTCGGCGTCGACGGCATCGAAGATGCCGGAGAAGCCCTCGACCAGCCGGTCGCCGAGTTCCGGCGGGCAGCCGAAGAGCTGCTGGAAGACGAGCAGCGGCAGGACCTTGGCGTAGGAGCCGAGCAGGTCGGCCTGGCCGGCGGTGGTGAACTGGTCGATGAGGGCGTCGGCGCTGCGCTCGACATAGCCGCGCAGGGCGTTGGGGTCGATGCGGTCGAGGCTGTCGCTGACGGCCTGGCGGTAGCGGCGGTGGGCGTCGCCGTCGGAGAACAGGCAGTTGGGCCGGTAGGCCATCATCGGCAGGACCGGGTTGTCCGGGGCCACCCGGCCGTCGGCCAGGGAGCGCCAGCGGCGGGCGTCCTTGGCGAACCGGTCGGGGCTGCGCAGGACTTCGAGGGCGGCCCGGTAGTCGGTGACCAGGGTGGCGTGTGCTCCCGGTGCCAGTTCCACGGGGGCGAGCGGGCCGTACCGGCGCAGCCGCCGGTAGACGGCGTGCGGGTCGGCGGCGAAGTCGGGGCCGTGCAGGGCGACGGTGCCGCCCTGGTGTGCGGGGCAGCCCGGGGGCGGTGTGTCGGGGTGCTGGGTCACATACGTTCCTGGGCGGTACGGGTGAGGAGGTGGTCCACCAGGGTGATCACGGCCCGGGTGGCGGAGACCCGGTCGCGGGCGTCGCAGGTGACCAGGGGCGTCCCGGGAAGCAGGTCCAGCGCTTCGCGGATCTCCTCCTCGGGGTGGTGGGGGGTGCCGTCGAAGTGGTTGACGGCGACGGCGTAGGGCAGTCCGAGTTCCTCGAGCAGGCCCATGACGTCGAAGGACTGGTCCAGGCGCCGGGTGTCGGCGAGCACGATGGCGCCCAGGGCGCCCTGGGTCATGTCCTGCCAGAGCCGGGTGAAGCGCTGTTGGCCGGGGGCGCCGAAGAGATAGAGGACCAGGCTGTCGCCTAGGGTGATCCGGCCGAAGTCCAGGGCGACCGTGGTGGTGGTCTTGCCGTCGGTGCCGGCCAGGTCGTCGACGAACGCCCCGGCCTGCGTCATGGTCTCCTCGGTGCGCAGCGGCCGGATCTCCGACAGGGAGCCGACGAAGGTGGTCTTGCCGACCGCGAAGTGGCCGACCACCAGGATCTTGGCGGCCGTTCGCACGGTCTGCGGGAGATACCCGGTCTGCGGGAGCTGGACGCCCTTGCCGACGCCCTGGTCAGAGGCGAGCGCGGAGTCCATCGAGTACCTCCTGCAGGATCTGGGCCTCGGGCAGTCGCGCCGAGGGAATGGGGGCCCTGGTGGTGAGGTGGCCGCTGTCCACGAGGTCGCCGAGCAGCACCTTGGTGACGCTGACGGGCAGCGCCAGATGGCCGGCGATCTCGGCGACCGAGAGGGCGCCACCGAGGCAGAGCTCCATGAGCCGGTGCTTTTCCGGGCTGAGGCCGCCGAGCGGCTGGTCGCCCTGTGCCATGACCAGGGTGACCAGATCGAAGGTGTTGCGGGTCGGGTGGGAGCGGCCGTCCGTGACGACGTACGGCCGGACCAGCCCGTGCTCACGCCTCGGCGTCGCCGGGGTCATGCCGGGCTGCCCGGACCCGGCCGGCCGGTGTCCTGCCGCGGTGGGCTGATCAGTTGCCTGCCGAGCCGGTCGACGGTCTTCTGCATGCGGTAGGTGACGGCTTCCATGTCGACGTTCTCGGTCGCGGAGACGGCGAGGTAGGCGCCGGGGCCGGCGGCGATCAGGAAGACATAGCCATGAGCGAACTCGATGAGCGTCTGCCGCCAGGGGGTGTCCTGGCGGGCCGGGTGGGTGCAGAAGTCGGCGGTGGAGCGGCTGATCGACTGCAGCCCGGAGAGGGCGGCGGCCTGCCGCTCGGCCTCGTCGCGGTCGATGCCCTCGGAGTGGGCGCGCAGCATGCCGTCGGCGGAGAGCAGGATCGCGTGGCGGGCCTCGGGGATCTTCACGACCTCGTCGAGCATCCAGGCAAGCTCTTTGTTCATGTGGTCGTTCACGGGCGGAGGTTCCCTTCGTCTTCTCGTGGTACGGGGCGAGGGGGGTGGAGGTCCGAGGGGCCGGCGGTGGGGGTGCCGTGGGCCGGGGTGCGCCCGGCGCGGGTGCCGCGCGCGAACGCGCCCATGCGGCGGGCGGTTTCCTCGGCGGTGCGGTGGTGCGGGGCCTCGGCGGGCAGCGGCTGCGCGGCCGCTCCGGCCCGCGGTCCGGCGGCGGGCTGCCTGCGGCGGCGCTTGGGCAGGCCGCCGGCCGTGGTTCCGGCCGCCTGCCCGGGCGTCGAGGCGGGCTCGGATGCGATGCCGCCGCGCGGAGCCTCGGGGGATCCGGCGGGCGAGGTGCCCTCCGGCCCGCCGTCACGCCGTACGGCCCCGGTCCCGCGGGGGTCCTCGCCGGGCGCGGTCTCGGAAGGTACGGCGGGCGTACGGCCCGCCGTGGCCGGCGGTGCGCTGTCCGGCCCTCCGTCGTCGGGACGGGTGAGCAGCGCGCCGGGCAGGAACAGGACGGCCCGTACGCCCCCGTACGGCGAGCGGGTGTCGACCGAGACGCTGAAGCCGTAGCGCGCGGCGAGCACGCCGATGACGGGGAAGCCGAACTGCGGGGGGTCACCGAGCCGGGAGACGTCCACGCCCCGCCGGCCGGTGAGCAGTGCCGTGGCGCGCTGCACCTCCTGGCCGTCCATGCCGACCCCGGCGTCGTCGATGACCACGCAGGCGCCGTTGTGCACCGGCTGGAGGCTGACCTCGACGGTGGTGTTGGGCTGTGAGTGCCGGGCGGCGTTGTCCAGGAGTTCGGCGACGGCGAGGACCACGGGCTCCACGGCCCGGCTGATGACGGCCACTCCGTCGTGGCCGTGCACCCGGACGCGGCGGTAGTCGCGGATGCGGGAGGTGGCGCCGCGGACCACGTCGGCCAGCCGCGAGGCGACGCGCTGCCGGCCCGGCCAGGAGCCGCACAGCACGGCGATGGCCTGGGCGCGACGGCCGAACTGGGAGTTGGCGTGGTCGATTTCCAGCAGGTCGCGGAGCACATCGGGGTTGTCGTGCCGCTCCTGCATACGGGAGATGGCCAGTTGCTGCTCGTGCGCCAGGCCCTGGAGGGCACGCATGGATGCCTTGAGGGCGGCCTTGGCGGACTGGTCGGCGCGTTCCTGCGCCTTGTCCACGGCCTGGGCGAAGAGGTCCATCACCGACTGGAGGCTGTGGGCGAAATCAGTGCCGGCCAGCCGCTCGTCGAGCAGGCCGGGCAGCGGCACGGACCGGTGCACGGAGTCCGCCACGGCCGGCAACCGGACGCCGACCAGGCGCGCCACCTCCTCGTCACGTGCCCGCAGGTTCTCTTCCAGCGCGGCGACCCGGGCGCGCACGGCGGAGGTGATCCTGCGCTGACGGACCAGCAGCACCAGCACCGCGGCCGACGCGACGGCCAGACACCAGATCCCCGCTTCCGGTATGTGATGTGACATCAATTCCTCTTGGACAACGGCGGCATGCGGTTCGGCAGGACAGGTCACAGTGTCCTGACGTCCCGTCCAAAAGCGGAATACGTGGATCATCCAACCACACCCCCGAACAAAACCACGCCTCCCGGTCATCTCTACGAGGACGACCGGGAGGCGTGCGGATGTTCCCTCCGGCGGCGTCGGCAGGGCGGCCCACGCTGCTCGGGTGGTGCGTCAAGTGGCGCTTTCGGACGGGAACTTGGTGCTCCTTCGGACCTCCCGTCGGGGTCCGTCCCGGCGGTTGTCCGGCAGGCCGGGACCCTGGTCGCCCGGGGCGCCGTCACCGCCCTGCCCGCCGCCACCCGCGATGAGGTGGTCCTGCCACCACTCGGAGCAGCATGACGGTGTTCGGACGACACTACGGTTCCATTAGTCACTTGCGGCACTTCTGCACCTCGCATAGCTTGGGTCGATTGGTGCCTGGTAGGCACCACCATGCGAGATCAGGGCTTACCGGTGGCCGCGATCCGACCTGCCGGACGGCGCACCGGGAACAGGGGGAGGCACCGTGTCGCAGAGCGGACCCGAGGCCGGGGCATTCGCCGTGCTGGAGCTACTGGCGAACGGGGTCCCGTCGGACCGGTACGCGGCGCTGCTGGACGAGGGCCGGCGTTCGGGGACCACCCCCGAAGAGCTGGCCGCACTGGAACGTGCCGTACAGCTGGGCCTGTCCGTCCGGGTCCAGGCCGAGGCCCAGCAGCAGCGGGAGTCCCGGCTGTCCGCGCTCTTCGACGCCGGTCTCGACCTGGCCGCACCGCAGGACCTCGGCACCCTGCTGAAGGTCAGCCTGCGGCGGGCCCGGCTGCTGCTCGCCGCCGACATGTCCTGGATCGGGCTGTACGACGAGGAGAACGACGGGAACGACGGGAACGACGCCACGGACCGCCCGGTCATCCGGGCCTCCGACGGCCATATCACCAACCAGAGCATCGGCCTGGACATCGCACCGGGCATGGGACTCGGCTCGGCCACCACCCAGCACCCCAACCCCTCGCCCTTCTGGACCCCCGACTACCTCGCGGACGAGCGGATCCACCGCGGCCCGGCCATCGACGACGTGGTCAGAATCGAGGGACTGCGTGCCATCCTGGCCGTTCCGCTGCTCCATGGCACCCGCTCGATCGGCACGCTCTACGTCGGGGACCGCTCGGTACGCCACTTCACGGCCGAGGAGGTCGCCCTGCTGAACTCGCTCGCCGACCTCGCCGCCGTGGCCATCGAGCGGGTACGGCTGGTGGAACGCAACGCCGCGCAGATCGCCGGGCTGGAGCGCCGCGCCGGCCTGGTCGAGGCCGGACTGCAGGACGCCCGGGGGCTCTGCGAGATCCACCGCCGGCTGACCGGCCTGGTGCTGGCCGACGGCGACCTGGACGTCCTGGTCAAACAGGCCGGGCGGGAACTGGATGCCGCGCTGCGCGTCTACGCGGTCAACGGCACCGTCCTGACGGCGACCGAGGACCTCCCCGAGTTCGACCCGGCCGCCATCACCCCCCTCGGCGTGGACACCCCCGCGGCCGGCGAACTCGTCCCCGTGGCGGACGGCCTGTGGGCCACCCCGATCGAGGCGGGCGCCGGGCGCCTCGGGCTGCTGCTGCTCCGGCCCGGGCGTCCCTGGACGGAGGACGACCGGCAGCTGCTGCGCGTCGTCACCCAGGTGGTGGCCCTCCAGCTCCTCCTGGACAGCAGCAGAAGCGCCTTTGCGGAGGGACAGGTCCGCGAGGAATTCCTCGGCAATCTGCTGAACGGTCCCGGGTGCCCGCCCCGGCAGCTGCAGCAGCAGGCCCGCCGGCTGGGCATCGACCTCCGCGAGGAGCACATCGTGGTCATCGCCCGGCCCGAGGGCGAGAGCTGCGGGCGGCTGGCCTCCTGGGCGTCCTCCTACGCCCGGCGGATGGGCGGGCTGAAAACCATGCACCAGGGCAGCGCGGTCCTGCTGCTGCCCGGCACCGATGCGGGTGCCGCCGCCCGCGCGGTCGCCGAGGAGCTGCCGCCCTGGCTCGGCCATCCGGCGACGGTGAGCTCGGCGGGCCCGGTGGCCGACCCGGCCTGCGTCCGGCACTCCTTCCGCGAGGCGCTGCGCTGCCTGGAGGCGATGACCTCGCTCGGCGCGACCGGCCGCGCGTCCTCCGTCCACGAACTCGGCTTCGTGGGCGTGCTGTTGGCGGACAACCACGACGTCGACGGGTTCATCGACTCCGCCATCGGCCCGCTGATCGACTACGACATACAACGCTTCACCCATCTGACCCGCACCCTGGAGACCTACTTCGAAGCGGGCGGCAGCCCCACCAATGCCGCCAAGAAGCTCCATGTGCACGCCAATACCGTCGCCCGCCGCCTTGAGCGCATCGGCGAACTCCTGGGACCCGCATGGCAGGAACCGGGGCGCGCGCTGGAGGTCCAGCTGGCACTCCGGGTCTTCCGCGTCCGCGAAAGTCTGCGCCGCCGCGACGAACCCGGCGCTCCGCAGGCCCGGGACGAGGGCCGGGGTCAGCACACCTGACCCAGCTCCCCGGCGGTGTCCCGGCTGCTCAGGGCCGTGACCGCATGGGCGGCCGAGGCCAGGGTGATGTGCCGGTGCCAGCCGCCGAAGGAGCGGCCCGCGAAGTCGCGGATGCCCACCCCGTCGGCGATCTCGGCGAAGTCCCGGTCCACCCGCCCGACGAGGCGGCTCAGCCGGACCAGCACGGCGGGCGGCACCTTCAGCAGATCGGTCAGCCACAGCTCCGTGGGCCAGGGCGCCCCGTGGTCGCCCATCCCCAGCAGCAGCATGTCCCGCCGGCGGACCGCCTGCTCGGGGGACGCCCGGCGGACGGGCAGCCCCACCCGCACCGCCGCGGTCAGCACGGTCCGGGCGGGCCGGCCGGGGCCGTGGTCCCGCCATGGCACCGGCCGCCGCAGGTCCCGGGCGGCCGCCATGATCTGGCGAGCCGTCAGCGTCTCGCTGCCGCGCCCCGGCAGCGACGGCTCCGTCAGCACCAGCCGCAGCGAGTCGGCGACCCGGGCCAGCACCGGCGCCCCGGCGGCCCGCAGCCGGTGCAGCGCGGTGAGCGTGTCCGCCTCCCGCGCTTCCAGCACCACGGGCCGGACCGGCAGGTCCCAGTCCCGCATCATCCCGACATAGGCCTCCACGGCGCACTCCCCCAGCGTCTCCCGGGGCACCGCATCGGGAATCGATGCCTGACGCCTGCGCAGCGGGTCGTCCAGCCAGGCATCGGACAGATGCAGCCGCCAGTTGACCGGAACACTGTGTTCCGCCGATGCCGCCCAAACCCCCACGGCCTGCTGGGCGTTGATCACCTGACCCGCCGCCGGGGAGAAGCGGCGCTCCACACCGACGGAGTTCTCCCCCGCCTTGGGGATCACCATGGGCCGTATCACCCACGCCTGCGGCGGCGCCTGCCGGGTCAGGTACTGGGCCAGCCCCCGGCGCACCAGGGACCAGTCCCAGGTGGAACTGGAGATGAAGTGGTGCAGGCTCTGCTCGGCCGCCCGGCCCCCGGTGATCGCGGCGATGTTGCGGATGGACTTGCGCCCCTGCGCCCCCAGCAGTCCGCGCAGATACGCCTCCCCGCGCCGACGCTGGTCACTGCGGGACAGGGAGGCGAACAGCGGGGTGCTCAGCTCGGCGAGCACCAGGTCCCGGGCCGCGCGACCGGTCGTCGCCGGGTGCCGGCGCTGCCCGGTCCTCGAATGCCCCGGTTCCACGGCCACACCACTCATCGGTGTCTCCCCTTCCATCGCGTTCCTCGCGGTCCATGGCAAGGGCCGCTCGGCTGCCCCCCACGCTGCCCGGAGAGACCCCCCACGGCCAGGTGCGCAGCGCACCCGGCTTTCCGGTCGCTCAGTGGCCCGGCCACACCGGGTGATCCGCCCGGCCGGTGCGGAGGGGCCGGGACCCGGCCCGGGGGTGTGCCGGGACCACCGCGTGCCCCGGCCGATACGGTGGTGCCGTGCGCCGACGGGGACGAGACTCGTCGCCGGTGCGGTCGAATCGGTGCGGCGAGCCGCGCTCCCATGGGAGGGTGGGCCGGGCACCGAATGAACCAGGAAGAATGTGAGCAGGGTGTTGGTGCAGGTCAACACGGTATTCCGGAGTACGGGGCAGGCGTCGTGCACATTGTGATCATGGGGTGCGGGCGAGTGGGCTCGGCCCTCGCGCAGACCCTTGAGCAGCAAGGCCACACGGTCGCGGTAGTCGACCAGGACCCCACGGCCTTCCGCCGCCTGGGCTCCGGGTTCGGCGGACGGCGGGTGACCGGCGTCGGCTTCGACCAGGACACCCTGCGCGAGGCGGGCATCGAGGAGGCGGGCGCCTTCGCCGCCGTGAGCAGCGGCGACAACTCCAACATCATCGCGGCCCGGGTGGCCCGCGAGATGTTCGGCGTCGAGAATGTCGCGGCCCGCATCTACGACCCGCGCCGGGCCGAGGTCTACCAGCGGCTCGGCATCCCCACGGTGGCCACCGTCCGGTGGACGGCCGACCAGATGCTGCGGCGCCTGCTGCCGTCCGGCGCGGAGCCGCTGTGGCGTGACCCCAGCGGGGGCGTGCAACTCGCCGAGGTCCCCGTCTCGGACATGTGGATCGGCCACAAGATCAGCCTGCTGCAGGAGGAGACCGGGGTGCGGGTGGCCTTCCTCACCCGGCTGGGCGAGGCCATGCTGCCGACGTCCTCGACGGTGCTGCAGGAGGGCGATCTGGTGCATGTGATGATGCGCACCGACGAGATCGAGAAGGTCGAGGCCGCGTTTGCGCAGGGGCCTGAGGAGGGTCGGTGAGCGTCGCACACGCGGCCGCCGGGCCGCAGACGAACACGATGGCCGCACCTCTGCGCCGCGTGGGCGGAGAAGCGAACGGAGATAGTCGATGAGGGTCGCCATCGCCGGAGCGGGCGCCGTTGGGCGCTCCATCGCGGGCGAACTGCTGGAGAACGGGCACGAGGTGCTGCTCATCGACAAGGCCCCGTCCGCCATCTCGGTGGAGCGGGTGCCGCTGGCCGAGTGGCTGCTGGCCGACGCCTGTGAGATCACCTCGCTGGACGAGGCCGCGCTCCAGCGCTGCAATGTGGTGATCGCCGCCACCGGTGACGACAAGGTCAACCTGGTCGTCTCGCTGCTGGCCAAGACCGAGTACGGCGTGCCACGCGTGGTGGCCCGGGTCAACAACCCCAAGAACGAGTGGCTGTTCAACGAGTCCTGGGGCGTGGATGTGGCCGTCTCCACGCCGCGTCTGATGTCGGCGCTGGTCGAGGAGGCGGTGAGCGTCGGCGACCTGGTGCGCCTGATGCGCTTCAGCCAGGGTGACGCCAACCTCGTCGAGCTGACGCTGCCGCCGGAGGCGGCGCTGGCCGGCACCCGGGTCGGGGATGTGGACTGGCCCGAGGACACCTCGCTGGTCACCATCATCCGGGGCAACCGGGTGCTGACCCCGAACAAGGAGGACGCCCTGGAAGCGGGCGACGAGCTGTTGTTCGTCGCGGCTCCCGCGCGCGAGGAGCAGCTGGAGGACCTGCTGTCGGTGCGCCGCGAGGACGCCTCCGGCTGAGGGTGCGGACGTGCGAGGCGGGCCCCGGGGCGATCCCCGGGGCCCGCCTCGTACGCGATCCGCGGATGCGGTCAGCGGGGCGGCAGCTCCGCGCCCTCGACGGCGCCGCCCACCGTGCCCCCTGCCTCGCGCTCCGCGCGCGCCGCCTCGGCCGCCTCCGCCGCCTCCAGCTCCGCGAACACATCGATCGGCGGCGGGGCCTTGGCCAGGAAGATCCACGTCAGATAGACCGAGAGCAGCATCGGCGGGATGCCGAGGGCCACCTTCACCCAGCCCAGCTGGGTGGCGTCACCCCACCAGTAGAGCGGGAAGAGCACCGCCGACTTGGCGAGCAGGATCAGCCCCCAGGCCCAACTGGCCTTGGTATAGGCCTTCTTGCGGCCGGGGTTGCGGGTGCGCCAGGAGAGGTTCTCCTTGAACACCGGGCCGAGGATCAGGCCGAGCAGCGGAACGCCCAGCAGGGAGGTGACGATATAGGCCACCGCCAGCCCGAGCGTGTAGAGCATGCCCGGCAGGTAGAAGTTCTTGGCGTCGCCGGACATCATCGCGAAGACCGCGCCGAAGGCGACCCCGAAGACGCCGCCGAAGGCGTGCTTGAGGGTGTCCCTGCGGAGCAGCCGGGCGACGCCGAGCACCAGCGACAGGCCCAGGGCGGCGATCGCCGCGAAGTGGATGTTCCGGTTGACCGTGTAGACCGCGACGAACACCAGACCGGGGACGGTGGTCTCCACCATGCCCCGCACCCCGCCGAACGCCTCGAAGAGCGCGGCCTCGGTGGCCGATCTGGAGCCACCGTGCCGGGGGTTGGGGGTTTGCTGGTCCATCGGGTTGTCGAGGGACGTCAACGGCTACTCCTGTCCGAGCGGTCGGAGTTCGTATCGGGGGTTGAAAAGAACCCTCCGGCCGCGGCTCATGGAGATCCGGCCGGAGGCGATCAGCTTACGGCCGGGCTCTATGCCCGCGATGGAACGGCGCCCCAGCCAGACCACGTCGAGCGCGGCCGAACCGTCGAACAGCTCCGCCTCCAGGGCGGGCACCCCGGCCCGCGGCCGGAGCGTGACCGTCCGCAGGGTGCCGGTGACCTTCACCACCTGGCGGTCGTCGCAGTCGCAGATCCTGGTGCACCCCACGGCCTCCGCGTCCTGCTGCAGCTCGGCGTGGTGCAGCTCCTCCTGCGAGGTGGACAGCCGGTCGAGCATCCGGCGCAGACGGCCGGCCGGTTTCGTCGGCTTCTCGGAACGGGGTACGGCACTCATGAATCCAGCCTACCGGGGTCCCAACCGCCCGATAGCGCCCATGCGCAACCCCGGCCCCCCAGGACTCACGCCACACCCCCGGCCCGCTCACGCCTCGAACCGGTACCCCATCCCCGGCTCGGTGATGAAGTGCTTCGGGTGCGACGGGTCCTGTTCCAGCTTGCGGCGCAGCTGCGCCATGTACACCCGCAGATAGTTGGTCTCCGTGCCGTAGGAGGGGCCCCAGACCTCCTGGAGGAGCTGTTTCTGGCTGACCAGGCGGCCCGTATTGCGGACCAGCACCTCCAGCAGGTGCCACTCCGTCGGGGTCAGGCGCACGTCCCGGCCGCCACGGTTGACCTTCTTCGCGGCGAGGTCGACGGTGAAGACCTCGGTCTCCACGATCGCGTCGTCGCCCGCGGCCGCGGCGCCCGTGGGCTCCGCCCGCCGGACGGCGGCCCGCAGCCGGGCCAGCAGCTCGTCCATGCCGAACGGCTTGGTGACGTAGTCGTCGGCGCCCGCGTCGAGTGCCTCGACCTTCTCGTCGGAGGTCTGGCGGGCGGAGAGGACCAGGATCGGCACCCGGGTCCAGCCCCGCAGGCCCTTGATCACCTCGACGCCGTCCATGTCGGGCAGTCCCAGGTCGAGGATGACCACATCGGGGTGGCGGGCGGCGGCGAGCTGGAGCGCGGTGGCGCCGTCGGGCGCGGCGTCGACCTCGTATTTGCGGGCCTTGAGGTTGATCACCAGGGCACGGACGATCTGTGGCTCGTCATCCACCACGAGCACCCGGTTCATGCGGAACCACCTCTGCTGTTCATACGAGCCCCGCCACGGGGCCCGAGGTTTCGGCTGGGGATCCGGGGTTTCCGTCCCCCCGGGGAGCGGCGGGCGGTGGCCCGGGGCTCCAGGTCTGCGGGCCGGCTCATGAGGTGACCTGGGCCGGCAGGTCAGGGCGCACAGGCGCACACCCCGCGGCGGCCCGCAGGGTGAGGACCATGGTCATGCCACCGCCGGGGGTGTCCTCGGCCGTGAGCGTGCCGCCCATCGCCTCGGCGAAGCCGCGGGCGACCGCGAGGCCGAGGCCGACCCCGGCGCCGCGCGGGGCGTCGCCGTAGCGCTGGAAGGGCTCGAAGATCCGGTCCTTGGCGCTGTCGGGGACGCCGGGGCCGCGGTCCGCCACCCGGAGTTCCACCCGGTCGCCGAGCGCACTGGCGGCGACCAGGACGCGGTCACCGTCCGGGCTGTACTTGACGGCGTTCTCGACGAGGTTGGCGACGCTGCGCTCCAGCAGGCCCGGGTCGACGGCGACCATCGGCAGCGACTCGGGGATGTCCAGCGCGACACTGCCCTCGGGGACCCCGCCGAGGGCCATCGGGACCACCTCGTCGAGGTCGATCTCCCTGATGAGCGGGGTGACGGTGCCGGTCTGCAGGCGGGACATGTCGAGCAGGTTGCCGACCAGGTGGTCCAGGCGGTCGGCGCCGTCCTCGATGCCGGCCAGCAGCTCGGCCTCGTCCTCCTCGGACCAGGCCACATCGTCGGAGCGCAGCGAGGTGACCGCCGCCTTGATGCCGGCCAGCGGGGTACGCAGGTCATGGCTGACGGCGGCCAGCAGCGCCGTGCGGATGCGGTTGCCCTCGTCCAGCTCCCGGGCCCGCTCGGCCTCGCCGACCAGCCGCTGCCGGTCCAGGACGACCGCCGCCTGGGCGGCGAAGGCGGCCAGCACCCGGCGGTCCTCGGCGGGCAGTACCCGGCCGGCCAGCGCCAGGGCCATGTTGTCGCCGACCGGCATGTCCACATCGGCGTCCTCGGGGCGCAGCAGGGGCTTGCCGGAGTTGGTCACCACGCTGCTGGCGCAGGTCCAGGGGTCGACCTCGCTGGCGCGCTCCAGCAGGGCCACGGACTCCATGGCGAAGGTCTCGCGGACCCGTTCCAGCAGCGCGTCCAGGCTGGTCTCGCCTCTGAGCACGCTGCCGGCCAGGAAGGAGAGGATCTCGGACTCGGCGCGCAGCCGGGCCGCCTGGTGGGTGCGGCGGGCGGCCAGGTCGACCACCGAGGCCACGGACACCGCGACAAACACGAAGATCGACATGGCGACGATGTTCTTGGTGTCGGTGATGGTCAGCCGGTGGACCGGCTCCACGAAGTAGTAGTTGAGCAGCAGGGAGCCGAAGGCCGCCGAGAAGAGGGCCGGGAGCAGTCCGCCGAGCAGGGCCGCCCCGACGGTGGCACTCAGGAACAGCAGCATGTTGTTGGCGAGCCCGAGGTCCGGGTCGAGTTGCGTGAGCGCCAGGCTGAACACGGCCGGGCATCCGGCGCCGACCAGCCAGCCGGCCACGATGCGCCCCCGGCCCAGCCGGGCGCCACGGGCGACCGGCAGTCCCCGGCCCTTGGCCGCCTCTTCATGGGTGACGATGTGGACGTCCAGGTCGGGGCCGGAGTCGCGGGCGACGGTCTGGCCGACGCCCGGGCCGAAGATGTACTGCCAGTTCTTGCGGCGGCTGGAGCCGAGCACGATCTGGGTGGCATTGACGCCCCGGGAGAACTCCAGCAGCGAGGCGGGCACATCGTCGCCTATGACGTGGTGGAAGGTGCCGCCGAGGTCCTCGACCAGGGTGCGCTGGACGGCCAGCTCCTTGGGCGAGGCCGAGGTCAGGCCGTCGCTGCGGGCGATATAGACGGCGAGGATCTCGCTGCCGGAGCCCTTGGCGGCCATCCGCGCGGCGCGCCGGATGAGGGTGCGGCCCTCGGGGCCGCCGGTGAGACCGACGACGATGCGCTCGCGTGCGTGCCAGATGGTCGAGACGCTGTGGTCGGTGCGGTACTGCCGCAGGTATTCGTCGACCCGGTCGGCGGTCCACAGCAGGGCCAGCTCGCGCAGGGCCGTCAGGTTGCCGGGCCGGAAGTAGTTGGAGAGGGCGGCGTCGACCTTGTCGGACTTGTAGATGTTGCCGTGCGCCATGCGGCGGCGCAGGGCCTGCGGCGACATGTCGACCAGCTCGATCTGGTCGGCGCGCCGCACCACCTCGTCGGGCACGGTCTCGCGCTGCCGCACGCCCGTTATCGACTCGACCACATCGCCCAGCGATTCGAGGTGCTGGATGTTGACGGTCGAGATGACGTCGATGCCCGCCTGCAGCAGCTCCGCGACGTCCTGCCAGCGCTTGGTGTTCCGGGAACCGGGGACATTGGTGTGGGGCAGCTCGTCGACGAGGACGACGGCGGGCCGGCGGGCGAGGATCGCGTCCACGTCCATCTCGGTGAACACCTTGTCGCGATAGCTGAGCTCACAGCGTGGCACCTCCTCCAGACCGTGCAGCATGACTTCGGTGCGCGGGCGGCCGTGGTGCTCCACGAAGCCCACGACCACGTCGGTGCCGCGCTCCACGCGGCGATGCGCCTCGGAGAGCATGGCGTAGGTCTTGCCGACGCCCGGTGCCGCGCCGAGATAGATCCGGAGATTGCCGCGTCCCATGGCCCCATTGTCTTTCACGTTTCGCGACGGTGGTCGGGCCGGTTCTCCGTCCTGAGGTGCAGCACTGCCGCGCACCGTCGAGCTTACGGCGGACGGTACGGACATTTAGGACGGGTGACGGTCGTTCGCCAGGTATTGACGCAGCTCTGACGCCTGTGCGAATCCTGGACCGTTCCTAGGATGAGGCACATGGCCGAGATCCGCACCGCCCACACATCCGACCTTGAGGCGGCCGAACTGACGGCCGTGCGCGCCCTGTTGGACACCGCCTTCGAGGGCCGCTTCACGGACGACGACTGGGGCCACTCGCTGGGCGGCATCCATGCCCTGGCCCTGGCGGACGGCGAGCTCGTCGCCCATGGTGCGGTGATCCAGCGCCGGCTGCTGCACGGCGGGCGGTCGCTGCGCACCGGATATGTGGAGGCGGTGGCGGTACGGGCCGACCGGCGGCGGCAGGGGCATGCGGCGGCCGTGATGGCGGCACTGGAGCGGGTGCTGCGGCACGGCGGATACGAGCTGGGGGCGCTGGGCGCCTCGGCCCGGGCCGTGCCCCTCTACCGCGGCCGCGGCTGGCTGCCCTGGCGGGGGCCGTGCGCGGTGCTCGCCCCGGCGGGCATCCGGCGCACCGGGGAGGACGGCATCCACGTCCTGCCGCTGCTGGCGGCGCTCGACCTCGACGCTGAGCTGGTGTGCGACTGGCGGCCGGGCGCCGTGTGGTGAACGTGCGGGAGGGCCGGGGCGAGTGCCCCGGCCCTCCCGCACGCTCGCGCCCGGTCAGCCCTTCTTGACGAGCTTCTGCAGCGCGATGTTGAGCCGGAGCACATTGACGCGCTCCTCGCCCATGAAGCCCAGCTGGCGGCCCTCGATGTGGTCCTTGACCAGCTGCTCGACCTTCTCGGCGGGCAGCTGGTTGGCCTTGGCGACCCGCTTGGCCTGGAGCTTGGCGTACTCCGGGGAGATGTGCGGGTCGACGCCGGAGGCGGAGGCCGTCAGGGCGTCCACCGGGACCGACGACGGGGAGATGCCGTTGAAGGCGGCGACGTCCGCCCGGCGCTGCTTGACGCTGTCCAGCAGGTCCTTGCTGTCGGCCGCGAGGTTGGAGGCACCCGAGAGCAGCAGCTTGTACTGGGTGTTCTCGGCATTGGGGCCGGCCGCCGAGGGGCGCGGCTGGAAGAACTTGGGATCCGGCTGCGCCTTCTCGTCCGGGTCGTTGGGGTTCTTCTTGGGCAGGTCGAAGCTCTGGCCGAGCAGCTCGGAACCGACGGACTTGCCATCGACCTTGATCTCCGAGCCATTGGCCTTGTTGTGGAAGGCCACCTGCGCGATGCCGGTGACGACCAGCGGGTAGATCACGCCGCAGACCACGGTGAGGACGAGCAGGGCGCGGAGCCCCGCTCCCATCAGCCGGGCTGTGCTGCGTACGGAGTTGTTCATGGTGAGGTCACCCGATGCCAGGGATGAGGGAGATGAGCAGGTCGATGATTTTGATGCCGATGAACGGGGAGATCAGGCCACCCAGTCCGTAGATCAAGAGGTTGCGCCGGAGCATCGCGTCCGCGCTCATCGGCCGGTAGCGCACGCCCTTGAGGGCGAGCGGCACCAGGGCCACGATGATCAGCGCATTGAAGATGACGGCCGACAGGATCGCGGACTGCGGCGAGTGCAGGCTCATGATGTTGAGCTTGTCCAGGCCGGGGTAGGCCACCGCGAACATCGCCGGGATGATCGCGAAGTACTTGGCGACGTCATTGGCGATGGAGAAGGTGGTGAGCGCGCCCCGGGTGATCAGCAGCTGCTTGCCGATCTCCACGATCTCGATCAGCTTGGTGGGGTTGGAGTCCAGGTCCACCATGTTCCCGGCCTCCTTGGCGGCCGAGGTGCCGGTGTTCATGGCCACCCCCACATCCGCCTGGGCCAGCGCCGGAGCGTCATTGGTGCCGTCACCGGTCATCGCCACCAGCTTGCCGCCGGCCTGCTCCCGCTTGATCAGCGCCATCTTGTCCTCGGGCGTGGCCTCGGCCAGGAAGTCGTCGACCCCCGCCTCCTCGGCGATCGCCTTGGCGGTCAGCGGGTTGTCACCCGTGATCATGACGGTCCTGATGCCCATCGCGCGCAGCTCGTCGAACCGCTCGCGCATGCCCTCCTTGACGACGTCCTTGAGGTGGATGACCCCCAGCACCCGGGCGCCCTTGTCGTCCTCCAGCGCGACCAGCAGCGGTGTGCCGCCCGCCTGGGAGATCTCGTCGGTGAGCGTACGGGCGTCCTCGGCGACCCGGCCGCCGCGCTCCTCGACCCAGGCGATGACCGAACCGGCCGCGCCCTTGCGGACCTTGCGGCCGTCCACATCGACGCCCGACATCCGGGTCTGGGCCGTGAACGGCACCCACTCGGCATCGGCCAGCTCGCCCTCGTGGCGCTCCCGCAGGCCGTACTTCTCCTTGGCGAGGACGACGATCGAGCGGCCCTCGGGCGTCTCGTCGGCCAGCGAGGACAGCTGGGCCGCATCCGCGACCTCGGCGGCCGTGGTGCCCCTGACCGGGACGAACTCGGCGGCCTGGCGGTTGCCGTAGGTGATGGTGCCGGTCTTGTCCAGCAGCAGCGTGGAGACGTCACCGGCGGCCTCCACCGCGCGTCCGGACATCGCCAGCACATTTCTCTGGACCAGCCGGTCCATGCCCGCGATGCCGATCGCGGAGAGCAGTGCCCCGATGGTGGTCGGAATGAGGCAGACCAGCAGGGCCGCCAGGACGATCATGGTCTGCTCGGCGCCCGCGTAGATCGCGAAGGGCTGGAGGGTGAGGACCGCCAGCAGGAACACGATGGTGAGCGAGGCGAGCAGGATGTTGAGGGCGATCTCGTTCGGCGTCTTCTGCCGGGCCGCGCCCTCCACCAGGGCGATCATCCGGTCGATAAAGGTCTCGCCCGGCCTGGAGGTGATCCTGACGACGATCCGGTCGGACAGCACCTTGGTACCGCCGGTGACCGCCGACCGGTCACCGCCCGACTCCCGGATGACGGGCGCCGACTCACCGGTGATGGCCGACTCGTCCACGCTCGCGACGCCCTCGACGACATCGCCGTCACCCGGAATGATGTCGCCCGCCTCGCAGACGACCAGGTCGCCCACGCGCAGCTCGGTGCCGGGCACCGACTCCTCGGCGTCGCCGTGGAGACGGCGCGCGACCGTGTCCGTCTTGGCCTTGCGCAGCGTGTCCGCCTGGGCCTTGCCCCGGCCCTCGGCCACCGCCTCGGCGAGGTTGGCGAAGACCACCGTCAGCCAGAGCCAGGCGGCGATCGTCCAGCCGAACCAGTCGCTCGCGTGCCGGACGGCCAGCACGGTGGTGACCACCGAACCGATCTCGACCACGAACATCACCGGAGACTTGACCATCACCCGGGGGTCGAGCTTGCGGAACGCGTCGGGCAGCGACTTCACCAGCTGGGCCGGGTCGAACAGGCCGGCGGAGACCCGGCCGTGCTCTTCGCTCCCGTCCGGGCGGGTGTCCTTGCCCTCTTCGGGCGCGGAACGTACAGGGGTGGTCGTGCTCATGAAAGTCCCTCCGCCATCGGGCCAAGGGCCAGGGCCGGGAAGTAGGTCAAGCCGGTGATGATCAGGATCGAGCCCACGAGCAGCCCGGAGAACAGCGGCTTCTCGGTGCGCAGGGTGCCCGCGGTCTCGGGGACGGGTTTCTGCTCGGCCAGCGAGCCGGCCAGGGCCAGCACGAAGACCATCGGCAGGAAGCGGCCGAGCAGCATGGCGAGGCCGATCGTGGTGTTGTACCAGGGGGTGTTGGCGTTGAGACCGGCGAAGGCGGAGCCATTGTTGTTGGCGCCGGAGGTGAAGGCGTAGAGGACCTCGGAGAAGCCGTGCGCCCCACTGTGGTTCACCGACTTGTCGGCGACGTTGAGGATCGAGTCCGGCGGTCCGGCCAGCGCCATCGACAGGGCGGTGAAGCCGAGCACCAGCGTCGGGGTGATGAGGATGTAGCACGCGGCGAACTTGATCTCGCGGGTGCCGATCTTCTTGCCGAGGTACTCGGGCGTCCGGCCGACCATCAGACCGGCCAGGAACACCGCGATGACCGCCATGATCAGCATGCCGTAGAGGCCGGAGCCGACCCCACCGGGCGCGATCTCGCCGAGCATCATGCTCAGCATGGTCAGACCGCCGCCGAGGCCGGTGAACGAGGAGTGGAAGGAGTCCACCGCACCGGTCGAGGTGAGGGTCGTGGTGGTCGCGAAGATGGCGGAGGCGCCGACGCCGAAGCGCTGCTCCTTGCCCTCCATCGCACCGCCGGCGGCCTGCAGCGCCGGGCCGTGGTGGGCGTACTCGGTCCACATCATCAACGCGGTGAAGGCGAGCCAGATCCCGCCCATGGTGACGAGGATCGCGTAGCCCTGCTTGACGTTGCCGACCATCTTGCCGAAGGTCCGGGTCAGCGCGAAGGGGATGACCAGGATCAGGAAGATCTCGAAGAGGTTGGTGAAGGCACTGGGGTTCTCGAACGGGTGGGCGGAGTTGGCGTTGAAGTAGCCGCCGCCGTTGGTGCCGAGTTCCTTGATGACCTCCTGGGAGGCCACGGCGCCGCCGTTGACCTGCTGGGAGTCGCCGGCGAGCTGACCGATCTCGTGGATGCCCGCGAAGTTCTGGATCGCGCCACAGGCGACCAGGACCAGCGCGCCGATCACCGAGAGCGGGATCAGGATCCGGACGGTGCCGCGCACCAGGTCGGCCCAGAAGTTGCCGAGGTCGCCGGTGCGGGACCGGGCGAAGCCCCGGACCAGCGCGATGGCGACGGCCATGCCGACGGCGGCGGAGACAAAGTTCTGCACCGCGAGGCCGAGCGTCTGGACGGCGTGCCCCATGGACTGCTCGCCCGAGTACGACTGCCAGTTGGTGTTGGCCACGAAGGACGCGGCCGTGTTGAACGCCTGGTCCGGGCTGATCGCGTGGAAGCCGAGCGACAGCGAGTGGGGCAGCACGCCCTGGATCCGCTGCAGCAGGTAGAGGAAGAGCAGGCTGGCGACGGAGAACGCCAGCACTCCGCGGAGGTACGCGGGCCAGCGCATCTCGGTATTGGGGTCGGCGCCGATCGAGCGGTAGATCCACTTCTCGGCACGCAGATGCTTCTCGGAGCTGTAGACGCGGGCCATGTAGTCGCCCAGCGGGCGGTAGACCAGCGCCAGCGCCACGATGACCGCGGTCAGCTGGAGGACTCCGGAGAGGACGGGGCTCATATCTGTGCTCAGAACCTCTCCGGGAAAACGAGGGCGAGGATCAGGTAGCCCAGAAGGGCGACGGCCACGACCAGACCGACGATGTTCTCGGTGCTCACAGCTTCGTCACCCCCTTGGCGACGAGAGCCACCAGCGCGAAAACCGCGATAGTGGTGGCGACGAAGGCCACGTCGGCCATCGCATGCTCCTAGAGGTTCGGATATGAACGGACCCCTAGAGGAAACCTCCGTTATTGATGCGTTCGAGGTTCGTTGACGCCTCTCATACGGCCATTAGCGCTCCCTTGACGAGTTCCTTACGGTTACGCCCCGGACCTGCGAAAACGCCGCCGGGCCGGAACCCCGGCACGGGGTTCCGGCCCGGCGGAACGATGCAATCCGGCCGTCGAAGCGGCTCTGGCCAGCCGCTTCCTGCGATCACGTGCTAGCGGACTTCGGAAATCTCCGGACCGCGCTGGAGACGCTCCACGCCCCCCGCGAACCGCGAGCCCTGGGACTCCTCCTGCAGCCCCTCGGCCACCATCTGGGCGTCCTCGGGCAGCTTCAGCACGATCGGGTCGCGCGGCGCCATCGGGGATTCACCGCGCACCACGACCGTGTCCCGGAAGACCTGCTCCAGCAGCCCGGCGGTCTGCGGCTGCACCGCGCCCTGCCCGGAGATCACCCCGCGCAGGAACCAGCGCGGCCCGTCGCAGCCGATGAAGCGGACCAGCTGCACGCCGTTCGTACCGTCCGGGAGCGCGACCGGCACCTGGGCCCGCAGCTCCCAGCCGAGCGGGCCCTCGACCTCGTCCACCACACCGCCCTGCTGGGTGATGCCGCCGGCGATCTCGTCCCGCACCTCACGCCAGATGCCCTCCCGCTTGGGTGCGGCGAAGGCCTGCAGCTGCACGGCGCTGTCGCGCAGCACCACGGTCGCGGCGACGATCGCGTCACCGGCGACCTCGACCCGCAGCTCCATGCCGTCGACACCGGGCACGAACAGCCCGCCCAGGTCGACCCGGTCCTCGGCGGGGTCCCGGACCTCGGAGACGTCCCACGGCCCGTCGGGGCGCGGCTCCGGCTCCAGCCGGACCCGGCTCTCGGTCGCGGTGTCCCCGGCGGACTCCTCGCCCTCGGCGGATTCCTCGGAGATCACATCGTCGATCCCGTCGACTGCGTTCTCGTCGTTCCCGTCGTTCTCATGCTTGCGGCGACGACCGAACACGTTACTGTCCTTCCCGGTCGGAGGCGACCGAAGCGAATCCATGCCCCACGGCTGCGTGGCCCCCGGTGGACCCGAAGCCCCCTTCGCCCCGCGCCGAGCCGGGAAGCTCCGCCACCTCATGGAAGCGGACCTTCTCGACCTGCTGGACAACCAACTGGGCGATGCGGTCGAACCTCTTGAACCGCACGCTCTCGCGCGGGTCCAGATTGACCACAATCACCTTGATCTCTCCACGGTACCCGGCATCGATGGTCCCCGGGGCATTCACCATGGAGACCCCGCACCGCGCAGCGAGACCCGAACGCGGATGCACAAAGGCCGCATACCCATCGGGCAGTGCGATCGACACCCCGGTGGGCAGCACAGCCCGCTCGCCCGGCGCGAGCTCGGCCTCCTCGGTGGTCACCAGGTCACAGCCGGCGTCCCCGGGGTGACCGTACGAGGGCAGGGGCACCTCGGGGTCGACCCGGCGGATCAGCACATCGACGGGCTGACGCATCAGTGCCCCCCGTTCGCTTCTCCGCCCGCGAGGCGACAGCGCGGGTCGTGGATCACCTGCGGCCCGGAGGCCTCGCGTGCGACGCCCGAGTACCCCCTGTTCGCTTCTCCGCCCGCGAGGCGACAGCGCGGGTCGTGGATCACCTGCGGCCCG